>NZ_JAKKOM010000020.1:0-98793 GCF_021739525.1 Klebsiella sp. 2019SCSN059
TTTCGTCCGAGGACGTTAAGAATCCATGTCACTTTGAGTGCCCACACAGATTGTCTGATAAATTGTTAAAGAGCAGTGCCGCTTCGTTTTTCGCTGCGGCGCGGGGTGTGCATATTACACTTTCCCGCTGCAGAGTCAAGCATTTATTTTCGCTTTTCTCTGCGAGGTTCTCACCGGAACCCCGCTGACCCGGCGGCTTGCTTGCCGTTGTTCCGTGTCAGTGGAGGCGCATTATAGGGAGTAATTCTGAGGTGACAAGGGGAAATGCAAAAAAACTTTTCAACCGTCTCTTTTTTCAACAATGCGGCGAGGAATGTCGCAAAAAACCGCCGTTTTGCTGTTTTAACCGACGAAACGGGGCGCCTGGTGGCATACTGTTAGTGTAGAGAAAAGAAAGGAACGGCATTTATGTCTTTAAGCGCACAGCAACTGGCGGCACAAAAGAACATCTCCTGGGTACTGGCCGAGAAGCTCGCCCAAAAGATACTGACTGGCGAATATCAGCCGGAAAGCATTCTTCCCGGCGAAATGGAGTTAGGGGAGCAGTTCGGCGTGAGTCGTACCGCCGTCCGCGAAGCGGTGAAGACGCTGACTGCAAAAGGCATGCTGCTGCCCCGCCCTCGCATTGGCACCCGGGTAATGCCGCGCAGCAGCTGGAACTTCCTGGATAAGGAACTACTCTCCTGGTGGCTCACGGAAGATAACTTCGAAGAGGTGGTGAGCCACTTTCTCGTCATGCGCAGCAGCCTGGAGCCACAGGCCTGTTTCCTCGCCGCCGCCCACGGCACCGCGGAACAGAAAGCGCAGCTCAATACCCTTATGGAAGAGATGATTGCCCTGAAACGTCATTTTCAGCGCGATCGCTGGATAGACGTCGATATGGCCTGGCATGAACATATCTATGAAATGAGCGGCAATCCTTTCCTCAGCTCATTCGCCTCTTTATTTCATTCCGTCTACCACACCTACTTCACGTCGATTACGCAAAATGAAGTCGTGAAGCTCGATCTCCACCAGGCGATCGTCGATGCCATTCTCAATAGCGATGCGCCAGGTGCCTTGCTCGCCTGCCAGGCGCTGCTGAACGCCCCACACCACGTAAATCAATAACAAGGATTTGGCATGAGCGGAAAAAAAGGGCGCAGCATGGCTGGCCTGCCGTGGATCGCGGCGATGGCCTTCTTTATGCAGGCGCTGGATGCCACCATTCTTAACACCGCCCTCCCGGCTATCGCCCACAGTCTTAATCGTTCTCCCTTAGCGATGCAGTCGGCCATCATCAGCTATACGCTGACGGTGGCGATGTTGATCCCGGTCAGCGGCTGGCTGGCCGATCGCTTCGGCACGCGCCGGGTCTTTATCATCGCCGTTAGCCTGTTTACTCTCGGCTCCCTCGCCTGCGCGCTCTCGAGTTCATTAACGGAGCTGGTCATTTTTCGCGTTATTCAGGGGGTCGGCGGGGCGATGATGATGCCGGTGGCGAGGCTAGCCCTCCTGCGCGCCTATCCGCGCAGCGAACTGCTGCCGGTACTGAACTTTGTCACCATGCCGGGACTGGTAGGACCGATTCTGGGCCCGGTTCTCGGCGGGGTATTTGTGACCTGGGCCAGCTGGCATTGGATTTTCCTGATAAACATTCCCATCGGCGTGATCGGCATTCTGTATGCCCGTAAATATATGCCAAATTTCACAACGCCGCGCCGACGCTTCGATATAACCGGTTTTCTGTTATTTGGCTTAAGCCTGGTGTTATTTTCCAGCGGTATTGAACTGTTTGGCGAAAAAATCGTGGCGACATGGCTGGCGCTGGCGGTGATCGCCGTCAGTCTGATACTGCTCCTGGCCTATGTCCGTCACGCGCGCCGCCATCCTGCGCCGCTGATCTCGCTCTCTTTATTTAAAACCCATACGTTCTCGGTCGGCATTGCCGGAAACCTTGCCACGCGGTTGGGTACCGGCTGCGTACCTTTTCTGATGCCGCTCATGCTGCAGGTTGGCTTTGGCTATCCGGCCATTATCGCCGGCTGTATGATCGCCCCCACCGCTATCGGCTCGATTATTGCGAAATCTACCGTTACCCAGGTGCTGCGCTGGTTTGGCTATCGTAAGACCCTGGTGGGGATCACCGTGTTTATTGGCCTTATGATTGCCCAGTTCTCGCTGCAGTCGCCAGAAATGCCGCTGTGGATGCTGCTTCTGCCGCTGTTCGTGCTGGGGATGGCGATGTCCACGCAGTTTACCGCCATGAATACCATTACCCTGGCCGATTTGACGGATGACAATGCCAGCAGCGGCAATAGCCTGCTGGCAGTCACCCAGCAGCTTTCCATCAGTCTCGGAGTGGCCATCAGCGCTGCGGTGCTGCGCTTCTATGAAGGTTTTGACAGCGCCAGCACCGTAGAGCAGTTTCACTACACCTTTATTACCATGGGCGTGATAACCATCGTGTCGGCGCTGATGTTTATGCTGTTGAGAGCGAAGGATGGCCGCAACCTGATTAGCGAGCGGCACAAACGCTAAGCGGAGCCGCGGACCACCAACTCCGGGGTTAACTGTACGCGCTGCTGTTTTTGCTGCGGGTCGGCCATGCGATGGATCAGCACGTCGATGGCCAGTTCCCCCAGCTCATCTTTCGGCTGGTGAATGGTGGTTAACGGCGGCGTCATATAGCGAGCCAGTTCAATATCATCGTAACCCACCAGCGCCATATCCTGCGGGATCTGCAACCCGGCTTGGTATAACGCCTGATAAGCGCCAACCGCCATGGCGTCGTTACCGACAAACACCGCCTGCGGCCGCTGCGGCAACGCCAGCAGCTGCTGCATCGCGCTAAATCCGCCGCCAAACTCAAAATCACTGGTCACCACGTATCCCTCGGCTACGGGCAGACCGCAGCGCGCCATCGCGGCATGGTAACCTTCAAGGCGCAGACGCGCCGGGGTTTTATCCAGCGGGCCGGCAATGCAGGCAATGTGTGAATACCCTTGATCGATCAGATACTGGGTCGCCATATCGCCACCGAGCAGCGAGTTATCCTGAATCAGATCGCTATCGCCATCAAACGGCGCCCAGTCCATCATGACCGTCGGAACCGATGGATAGCGCTGCATAATTTCCGGGGAGGGTTGGTGGGTCTCAGTGCACAGCAGCAGTAATCCATCGACGCGTTTTTGCATTAACGTCTCCAGATTACGATTCATTCGCTGCTCATCACCTTCCGTATTACAGAGTACGAGACTATAACCACGCTCAAAGCAGCTGCGCTCCACGCCCCGCACCAGCTCGGAATAAAACGGATTGGTACTGGCGGTGATCAGCATGCCGATGGTGCGGGTTTGATTAAGCTTGAGGCTACGCGCCAGCGCCGAGGGGGCGTAGTTGAGGCTTTTGATCGCAGCGTCTACTTTGGCGGTAATCGCCTCGCTGACAAAGCGGTCCTTATTGATGACGTGTGACACCGTCGATGTGGAAACGCCCGCGACGCGGGCCACATCTTTCATCGTAGCCAAGCATTACCCCTGTTGCGCTAAAAATTCATCAATCTCTGTGCGCCACGGCACGGAAGGCTGCGCGCCTTTGCGAGTCACGGCAATCGCCGCCGCGGCATGCGCAAAGCGGATCGCCTCCGGCAGGGCGGTCCCTTCCAGCAGCGCGGTCACCAGCGCGCCGTTGAAAGTGTCGCCGGCCGCGATAGTATCAATAGCCTGCACGCGAAACCCTGGGATCCGGCGGCTTTCGCCTTCGGCACTGAGCCAGACGCCGCGGCTGCCGAGAGTGATCATCACCGTACCAATGCCTTTGGCATGCAGCACGTCGGCGGCTTTTGCCGCATCCTCGTCACTCTCAACGCGAATCCCCGTCAGCTTTTCCGCTTCGGTTTCGTTGGGGGTAATGATATCCACCAGCGCCAGCAGTTCATCGGACAGTTCACGCGCTGGCGCGGGATTAAGCACCACGGTGGTCTGATGGTGATGAGCGATTTTCGCCGCCGCCAGCACGCTCTCCAGCGGCGACTCGAGCTGCATCAACAACGCCTGCGCGCTGGCGATCCGCTCTTTTTCCGCCTCTACCTGAGCGACGGATAAGGCCGCATTGGCGCCGGCATGAATACCGATGACATTCTCACCTTCGGCGTTAACGAAGATTAACGCCACGCCGGTTGCTTCCCCGGCGACCGCGCGCACAGGCGCCACATCGATTTTATCGCTCGCCAGCTGGCGACGGATGCGTTCACCGATGTCGTCATCGCCGGTGCAGGCGATAAACGCGATATCCGCCCCGCTGCGCCCGGCGGCCACCGCCTGGTTGGCCCCTTTACCACCGAACGCCAGCTGGTAGTGGTTGCCGGTGACGGTTTCACCCGGCGTCGGGAAAGCGTCAAGGTTGAGAATGTGATCGGCATTGATGCTGCCAAGGACGACAAGTTTGCCTGCAGTTTTCATCGTTTCTGTTCCCGGGAAAGCGCGCCACCGGGATCCGGTGGCGCATGCCCTGCTTTTCTTTTTTTATATTGTCCCTCGGACCGTTGCCAGTCCGAATCGCATATTACTGCTTAACGACCAGCTTCAGCTCAACCGGGTAGTTAGCTTCCACTTTTTCGCCCTTCAGTACCTTATCAGCAGTCTCAACGCCTTTCGCGCCGATCTGCTCCGGCAACTGTGCGACGGTCGCCGCCAGTTTGCCACTGTTTACTGCTTTTTCGCCATCCGGAGTGCCGTCAAATCCAACCACCATCACATCGGACTTGCCTGCGGTCTGCAGCGCGCGCAGAGCGCCGAGCGCCATTTCATCATTCTGCGCGAACACCGCCTGGACGTCAGGATGGGCGGTCAGCAGGTTCTGCATCACGTTCAGCCCTTTGGTACGGTCGAAATCGGCCGGCTGGCTGGCCAGGACGTTGAACTTGTGCGCCGCCACGGCCTGTTTGAAGCCTTCGCCGCGCTCACGCGCCGCGGAAGTCCCGGCAATGCCCTGCAGCTCAATGACTTTCGCACTTTCACCCAGCTTTTTCGCAATGTAATCGCCCGCCATTTTTCCGCCCTGCACGTTGTCAGAGGCGATGTGGCTCACGACATCGCCTTTTGTCGCCTGACGGTCGAGGGTGATGACCGGGATTTTCGCCTGGTTCGCCATCTTCACGGCATTGCCGACGGCATCAGAGTCGGTTGGGTTGATCAGCAACAGCTTCGCGCCGCGCACCGTTAAATCCTGAACGTTAGCCAGCTCTTTCGCCGGGTTGTTCTGGGAATCGAGCACCACCAGGTTGTAGCCCAGTTTGTCAGCTTCTTTTTGCGCGCCGTCTTTCAGCGACACGAAGAAGGGATTGTTGAGAGTAGAGATAACCAGAGCGATGGTGTCTTTGGCCATCGCGTTCGCGCTAACGGTCGCACTTAGCGCAACAGCAGAGACCAGGGTCGCCAGTTTTTTCATATTCATAGTTAAGATGTCCTGTAGAGTTCTCAGTTACTGCTTTTTGTTATCTACCAGTACCGCCAGCAAAATCACCACCGCTTTAACGATCATCTGGTAATAGGAAGAAACGCCTAAAAGGTTCAAACCATTATTCAGGAAGCCAAGGATCAGCGCGCCAATCAGCGTGCCGACAATGCGTCCTTTGCCGCCCGCCAGGCTGGTGCCGCCGAGCACGACTGCCGCAATGGCGTCCAGCTCATAGCCTGTCCCGGCCGTCGGCTGCGCGGAGGAGAGGCGCGCCACTTCGATAATCCCGGCCAGCGACGCCAGCATCCCGCACAACGCGTAGACGATAATTTTGACTTTATTGACGCTAATCCCGGACAGGCGCGTCGCCGCCTCATTACCGCCAAGGGCGTAGATATAACGACCCAGGCGAGTATGGTGCAGCATGTACCAGGCCGCCAGGAAGACAATCGCCATGATCCATACCGGCGTCGGGATCCCCAGCGGACGCCCGATACCAAACCAGCCGAACAGATCGGCATTATCGCTAAAGCCGGTATTGATCGGGCTGCCGTTGGTGTACACCATGGTCACGCCGCGCAGCAGCAGCATCATCACCAGGGTGGCGATGAAAGCCTGCACGCGGCCTTTCGCCACAATCACCCCGGTGACTGCGCCGATCGCCGCACCTAATGCGAGGGCAGCAGCGACCGCCACCAGCGCATTCACTTCAATGCCAACGATCGACGCCGCCACCGCGCCGGTGAGCGCCAGCAGGGAACCGACGGACAGGTCGATCCCCGAGGTCAGTATGACCAGCGTCATCCCTACCGCCATAATGGCGTTAACGGAGGTCTGCTGCAGAATATTGAACAGGTTATTGACGGTAAAAAAGTTGGGGCTCATGGTCGATACCACCGCGATCAGCACCAGCAGGGCAATCAGCGATTTTTGCTCCATCAGCCACGCTTTCGTGAAATAACGGCGACCAGAAACAGCCTGGGTTGTCATCTTTCTTACTCCTGATTCACACGGTTAAGCTTGCCCACAGCGGCAGCCATCAATACTTCCTGGGTGGCCTGCTCGCGTGTGAATTCACCGCCGAGATGCCCTTCATGCATCACTATGATGCGATCGCTCATGCCCAACACTTCCGGCATCTCGGAGGAGACCAGAATGATGCTCAGGCCATCAGCTTTGAACTGATTGATAAGCTGGTAGATCTCTTTCTTCGCCCCAACGTCGACGCCACGGGTCGGCTCATCGAGGATCAGGACCTTCGGCCGGGTCATCAGCCCGCGGGCGATGGCGACCTTTTGCTGGTTGCCGCCGGAGAGCAGGCCGATCGCCTGCTCCATGGACGGCGTTTTCACGTTAAACAGCCGGATGAAATCACTGACCGCCTGCTGTTCATCTTTATGCTTGAGACTCCCCCCCGTCCGGCTGAAGTAGCGCAGGGCGGTCAGGGACATGTTTTCTTTTACCGACATCCCGAGCACTAAGCCGTCACGCTTACGGTCTTCGGAGATATAGACAATGCCGTTCGCCAGACCATCCTGCGGCGAACGGGTCACCACTTCGTGACCGTCGAGCGTCACGGAGCCGCTGCTGCGCGGCAGCGCGCCATACAACACTTTCATCAGCTCGGTCCGCCCGGCGCCCATCAGCCCGGCGACGCCGAGGATTTCCCCCTGGCGCAGGGTAAAGGTCACGTTTTCCACGCCCGGGCCGCAGAGATTATCGACTTTCAGGCGCACCGCGCCCGGCGCCTTAGCCAGATGCGGATACTGATCTTCCAGCTTCCGGCCAACCATCATTTCAATCAGACGGTCTTCATCCAGCGAGGAGACCTCGCGTTCAGCAATAAACTGCCCGTCGCGGAACACGGTCACGTCGTCGCAAATCTCGAAGATCTCTTTCATGCGGTGGGAGATGTAGACGATGCCGCGCCCCTGCGATTTCAGTTCGCGGATCACACGGAACAGCGATTCGGTTTCGGTATCGGTCAGCGCGTCGGTCGGTTCATCCATAATGATGACCTTCGACTCGAAGCTCAGCACTTTGGCGATCTCCACCATTTGCTGATCGCCAATCGACAGATCGCCCACCAGCTTCTGGCTGGTAAAACGGAGATTCAGCTTCGCCAGCAGCTTGTCGGCTTCGGCATACATCCGCTTCCAGTCGATTTTGCCAAAGCGGTTAACGAATTCGCGGCCGAGGAAGATGTTCTCGGCGATCGTCAACTGCGGGATCAGGTTCAGCTCCTGATGGATAATGCCGATCCCGGCTTCCTGGGAAGATTTTGGGCCGCTAAAGGTGGTCTCTTTGCCCAACCACAATAAAGCGCCAGCATCACGGGTATAGATCCCGGTCAGCACTTTCATCATGGTGGATTTACCGGCGCCGTTCTCACCCACCAGCGCCATCACCCGGCCAGGGTAGACATTCAGCGAGGCGCCGGAGAGCGCCTTGACGCCAGGGAACGCTTTATCGATCCCTTTCAGTTGCAATAAGGCTTCCATGACGGCGATCTCAGAAGGTGACGCCGGCACAGAGAATGATATTCGCAAACGGGGAACACTCCCCGCTGCGAATTACCGCCTGACTGTCTGCGGTTTGTTTTTTGAACTGCTCATGACTGGTGTAACGAATTTCAATGGTGTTTCCCTGGTGCTGCTGCAGCTGCTCAAGATGGTTGAGCAACGTCGCGTGGAGCTGCGGATTATGCGTCTTAATTTCCTCCGCGATGACAGCCGCTTCAACCTGCATTTCCGTCGTCACCACTTCCAGAACCTGCATAAATGAAGGTACGCCCTGGGTCAACGCCATATCGATGCGCGCGCTGCTGCGGGGAACCGGTAATCCGGCATCGCAGACCACCAGCGTATCGGTGTGGCCCAGGCGGGAGATAACCGCGGAAATATCAGCGTTAAGTACGGTGCCTTTTTTCATTTTTTCTCTTTTGCTCCACTAGCGAAACGTTTCGCTAAAATAATTATTATCAATGCGTGAGCAGAAAACCATCACCAGAAGAGAGAAATGTGATCGCTATCGAAACGTTTCGCGAGACAGCGACAGGAGATGACAGCCGGAGTGAGAAACAAAAAGCCCTTCGCAACGGAAGGGCTTTTTTGACATCAGATTTCGACCTGAGTACCGAGCTCGATAACCCGGTTTGGCGGGATTTCAAACTGATCCGGCGCGCGCAGGGCGTTACGCTGCAGCAGCAGATAAAGCTTGCCGCGCAGGCGCAGATACCACGGTCGTTTGCCGATAATCAGCGACTCATGGGACATAAAGAACGAGGTCTCCATCATCCGGCAGCTGAGTCCTTCCAGGCCACAGCGATGGAACACCTCTTCGACATTTGGCGTTTCCCGCCAGCCGTAGCTGGCCACCACCCGCCAGAACGAGGGCGACAGCTGCTCAATCTGCACCCGGCGAACGTTATGCACGTAAGGCGCGTCTTCGGTGCGCAGGGTCAGGAGGATCACTCGCTCATGCAGCACCTTGTTGTGCTTCAGGTTATGCAGCAGGGCAAACGGGATCACGTTCAGGGCGCGGGACATATACACCGCAGTACCCGGCACGCGCACCGGCGGCGATTTCTCCAGCGAAGAGATCATCGCTTCCAGCGAGTTGCCGTGCTCGTGCATTCGACGCAGCAGGCGGAAACGCTCGCTCTTCCAGGTGGTCATCACCGTAAACATCACCAGACCCAGGGACAACGGCAGCCAGCCGCCGGAGACAATCTTATCGAGGTTCGCCGAGAACAGCGGAACATCAATGCACAGGAAGGCCACCAGCATCAGCCCAACGAACAGTTTATTCCAGTGCCAGTTTTTGCGCGCCACCGTTGCCGACAGGATGGAGGTCAGCACCATGGTCCCCGTGACCGCGATACCGTACGCCGCCGCCAGGTTAGACGAATGTTCGAAGCTGACGATGACGATCACTACCGAGACATACAGCAGCCAGTTAATGAACGGGATATAGATCTGGCCGGACTCCATTTCCGAGGTGTGGATGATGCGCATCGGCGACAGATAGCCCAGACGCACCGCCTGACGGGTTAAGGAGAAGACCCCGGAGATCACCGCCTGCGAGGCGATAACCGTCGCCAGTGTGGCGATAATCAGCATCGGGATCAGCGCCCACTCCGGCGCCAGCAGGAAGAACGGGTTTTTAATCGCTTCCGGATGCTTAAGCAGCAATGCCCCCTGGCCAAAATAGTTCAGCACCAGCGAAGGCAGCACGACGGAGAACCAGGCGACACGGATCGGCAGTTTGCCGAAGTGCCCCATATCGGCGTACAGCGCTTCCACCCCGGTAATCGACAGCACCACCGCGCCAAGCGCAATAAAGGAAACCGTTTTGTACTGCAGGAAGAAGTGCACCGCCCAGTAGGGGTTTAGCGCCTGCAGAACTTCCGGGTTAGCGTAAATGCTTCGCGCGCCAAGCACCGCCAGCAGCAAGAACCAGATCAGCATAATCGGCGCAAACAGCTTGCCGACCATCCCGGTCCCGTGCTTCTGGATCATAAACAGCAGGGTAAGCACGATAATGGAGATCGGCACAATCCAGCTATCGAGCTGCGGAGCGATAATTTCTAACCCCTCTATCGCCGACATCACCGAAATCGCCGGGGTAATCACCACTTCGCCATAGAAGAAACTGCCGCCGATCAGGCCGAGGATCACCAGCACAGAGGTCATCCGCGCCGAGGTATTGCGTCCGGCCAGCGACATCAGCGTTAAGATCCCGCCTTCCCCGGCGTTATCCGCCCGCATCACGAAGGTGATGTATTTAATCGATACGGTAAAGATTAACAGCCAGAAAATCAGCGACAAAAAGCCAAAAACGGCATCGCGCTCAACGCCAAAGCCAAACTGACCTGACAGGCATTCACGCAGGGTATACAGTGGACTGGTACCGATATCACCGTACACCACGCCGATGGCCGCCAGCGTTAACGCCGGCAACGATTGTTTATTATCAGTGCTCATAGACTAGTCTTTTCGTTTATAAAACAAATGTGTGCCTAGTCCCTTGGCCCACAAAAAGCGCACAGTATGCACGATTATTTGTGAAATCGTACCCCTAACAGACACCATATTAACCTGGCTCAAAAAAAATAAATCGATTCTTCAGGCTATTACCGCCCCTGCTCTAACATCTATACTCGTCCCAATAACGATACATGACAAAGCACGCAACTCAATTATGGCTCAAACACATTTACTGGCTGAAAGAATTTCCCGACTCAGCGCGGCACTCGAAAAAGGACTCTTTGAACGCAGCCACGCGATACGCCTGTGCCTGCTGGCGGCGCTCAGCGGCGAGAGCGTATTTTTGCTCGGTCCGCCGGGGATTGCCAAAAGCCTGATTGCCCGCCGCCTCAAGTTCGCCTTCCAGCAGGCGCGCGCTTTTGAATACCTGATGACCCGCTTTTCCACCCCGGAAGAGGTTTTTGGCCCGCTGTCCATTCAGGCGCTGAAAGATGAAGGCCGCTACGAGCGTTTAACCGCCGGCTACCTGCCGGAAGCAGAAATCGTGTTCCTCGATGAAATATGGAAAGCGGGTCCGGCTATCCTTAACACCCTGCTGACGGCGATTAACGAACGTCACTTCCGCAACGGCGCTCACGAAGAGAAAATCCCGATGCGCCTGCTGGTGGCCGCCTCGAACGAACTGCCCGAAGCCGACAGCAGCCTGGAAGCGCTGTATGACCGCATGCTGATCCGTCTGTGGCTCGATAAAGTACAGGATAAAGGTAATTTCCGTTCGATGCTGGTCAGCCAGCAGGATGAAAACAGCAATCCGGTGCCCAGCGCGCTGCAGGTTAGCGATGAAGAGTTTACGCAATGGCAGCAGCAGATCGGCAATATCAAACTGCCGGACGCGGTGTTTGAGCTGATATTCCAGCTGCGCCAGCAGCTGGATGCCCTGCCAAACGCGCCATACGTTTCGGATCGCCGCTGGAAAAAGGCTATTCGCCTGCTGCAGGCCAGCGCCTTCTTCAGCGGCCGCGACAGCATCGCGCCGATAGATCTTATCCTGCTGAAAGATTGTCTGTGGCACAACGTCGAGAGCATGAACCTGATGTCGCAGCAGTTGGAAACGCTGATGACCTGCCACGCCTGGCAGCAGCAGGCGATGCTGACGCGGCTCGGGGCGATTGTGCAGCGACGCATTCAGATCCAACAGCAGCAAAGTGACAAAACGGCGCTAAAGGTCACCCGCCTTGGCGGCATGTTTAGCCGCAAGCCGCACTATGAGCTGCCGGCGGAGATCCAAGGGACCACCCTGACCCTGCTGCTGCAGCAGCCGCTCAAACTCCACGATATGGAAGTGATCCACATTACTTTTGAGCGCGAGGCGTTAGCCAGCTGGCTGGAAAAGGGCGGCGAGATCCGCGGCAAGCTCAACGGGATCGGCTTTGCCCAACTGCTCAATATGGATGTCGACACCAGCCAGCATCTGGTTGTTCGCGACGTCAGCCTGCAGGGCTCACGCCTCTCGCTGCCCGGCAGCACGTCGCAGGAAAACATGCCGGCGGAAATTCGCCAGCAGCTGGAGGCGCTGGACGATGAGTGGCACCAGCAACATAACCGCTTCAGCGAGCAGCAGAAGTGCCTGTTTATCCCGGTCGAGTGGCTGGGAAGAATCGAAGCCAGCCTGCAGGACGTCGGCGCGCAGATTAAACAGGCGAAGCAGCCATGACGCTCGATATGCTGAATGTCATGCTGGCAGTCAGCGAAGAGGGAATGATCGAGGAGATGCTGCTGGCGCTGCTGGCCTCTCCGCAGCTGGCGGTTTTCTTTGAGAAATTTCCCCGCCTGAAAAACATCATCGCGGCGGATATTCCGCGCTGGCGGGAAGCCGTTCGCGCCCGCTTAAAAGAGGTTAACGTCCCGCCGGATCTGGACGCCGAGGTGCAAACCTATCAGCAGGCTCAGCTGCTCTCTACCTCGCAGTTTATCGTCCAGCTGCCGCAGATCCTCGGCAAGCTACACCAGCTCCAGTCCCCTTTTGCCGCCCAGGCGCAGAAGCTGGTGGACGACAATGCGACCTTTACCCCGGCGCTGCATACGCTGTTTTTACAGCGCTGGCGCCTGAGCCTGGTGGTGCAAGCCACCAGCCTTAACCAGCAGCTGCTGGATGAGGAGCGCGATCAGTTGCTCAGCGAGGTCCAGGAACGAATGACGCTCAGCGGTCAGCTCGATCCGGTGCTGGCTGAGAATGACACCGCCGCCGGACGCCTGTGGGATATGAGCGCCGGCGAACTCAAACGTGGCGACTATCAGCTGATCGTGCGCTATGGCGATTTTCTTAACCAGCAGCCGGAGCTGCTGCAGCTGGCGGAACAGCTGGGGCGCTCACGGGAAGCGAAATCCGTGCCGAAGAAAGACGCGCCGATGGAGACCTTCCGTAGCCTGGTGCGCGAACCTGCGACGGTGCCGGAACAGGTCGACGGCCTCCAGCAGAGCGATGACATTCTGCGCCTGCTGCCGCCGGAGCTGGCGACGCTCGGCATCACGGAGCTGGAATTTGAATTTTATCGCAAGCTGGTGGAGAAACAGCTCCTGACCTACCGGCTGCACGGCGACGCCTGGCGCGAAAAAATCACCGAACGCCCGGTGACGCGGCAGGATTTTGATGAACAGCCGCGCGGGCCCTTTATTGTCTGCGTCGATACGTCAGGATCGATGGGCGGTTTTAACGAGCAGTGCGCCAAAGCCTTTTGTCTGGCCCTGATGCGCGTCGCGCTAGCGGATAACCGCCGCTGCTTTATTATGCTGTTCTCCAGCGAAGTGGTGCACTACGAACTGACCTGCGAGGGCGGCCTGGAGCAGGCGATCCGCTTTCTGAGCCAGCGCTTTCGCGGCGGCACCGATCTGGCCAGCTGTTTTCGCGCCATTATTGAACGTCTGCAAAACCCGCAGTGGGTGGATGCGGATGCCGTGGTGATCTCCGACTTTATTGCCCAGCGATTGCCGGATGAGGTGATTGCTCAGGTGGGGGAGTTACAGCGAAAGCATCAGCACCGTTTTCACGCGGTGGCGATGTCGGTACACGGCAAACCCGGCATCATGCGCATCTTCGATCATATCTGGCGCTTTGATACCGGGTTGCGTAGCCGCCTGCTGCGACGCTGGCGGCGCTAATCGTTACAGCAGCGCGGAAACGCTTTCGCGAACCTGTGCCGGCCATACGCCGCACTGCACCTGGCCGATATGGTCGAGCTGCAGCAACAGCATCGTCAGGCGAGACTGGCCAATGCCGCCGCCGATAGTCTGCGGCATCTCGCCGCGCAGCAGCGCCTGGTGCCACTCCAGTTTCAGGCGATCTTCATCGCCGGTCAGCGCCAGCTGGCGTTTCAGCGCCGCGGCGTCAACGCGGATCCCCATTGAGGAGATCTCGAACGCATCTTCCAGCATGGGGTTCCACACCAGGATATCGCCGTTCAGTCCGGCAAAGCCTTCAGAAACCTCAGTGCTCCAGTCATCATAGTCCGGCGCACGTACATCATGGCGCTTGCCATCAGAGAGTTTGCCGCCGATGCCGATTAAGAAGACGGCGCCCAGCTCTTTGGCAATCGCTCGCTCGCGGCCCTTGGCATCAAGATCCGGATAGCGACTCAGCAGCGCCTGGCTGTGAACAAAGTGGATCTGTTCCGGCAGGAACGGCGTCAGGCCAAATTCCTGGCTGACCGCCAGCTCGGTGGCTTTGATCCCGGCGTAAATAGCTTCGACGGTCGCCTTCAGCGTGCCGACGTGGCGCTCTTCATCCCCCATCACCCGCTCCCAGTCCCACTGGTCGACATAGACGGAATGGATCGGCGTCAGACGGTCTTCATCGGGGCGAAGGGCCTTCATGTGCGTGTACAGCCCTTCGCCCGCGCTGAAGTCGTGTTGTCCCAGGGTTTGACGCTTCCACTTCGCCAGCGAATGCACCACTTCGAACTGGGCGTCGGGCAGTGTTTTCACTTTCACCTGAACCGCTTTCTCACAGCCGGACAAGTTATCCTGCGTCCCATCGCCCACGCGGCTTAAGATTGGCGCCTGGACTTCAATCAGGCCAAGCTTCTCTTCCAGCTGACGGGAAAAGTGGGATTTAACGAAACTGATCTGGCGTTGTTTTGCGATATATGCGGTTTTCATTTTTATGACTCCTGCGTCCTGTTGCCATTGATTAAGCAACAAAACAGGCCACCAACACAATAATCAATCAATAAAAAGGCTCATCGACTTTTAATTCATCAAAATATGGCGCTAAAATAGTAAGAACCCTCAAACTTCATAAGAAAAAGATATGGAAAATTATCAGATCGACAATCTGGACCGCGGCATTCTCGATGCGCTAATGGCCAACGCCCGTACCGCCTATGCCGAACTGGCCAAACAGTTCAGCGTCAGCCCCGGCACTATTCATGTACGCGTCGAAAAGATGAAACAGGCGGGCATCATTACCGGCGCGCGCATTGACGTCAGCCCCAAACAGCTGGGCTATGACGTCGGCTGCTTCATCGGCATTATTCTCAAGAGCGCCAAAGACTATCCCTCCGCCCTCGCCCGCCTGGAAAGCCTGGAGGAGGTCACCGAGGCTTACTACACCACCGGCCACTACAGCATCTTTATTAAGGTGATGTGTAAATCCATCGATGCCCTGCAGCAGGTACTTATCAACAAGATCCAAACAATTGATGAAATTCAGTCCACCGAGACCCTGATCGTGCTGCAGAACCCGATCATGCGCACCATTAAGCCCTGATCGTTTTTTTTAATCCCACATTTTTCCACAGGTAGATCCCAGCTCGCTCACAGCGTACAATACGCCACTCTGAACAGTTGAGCGGGCGATCGGCGATCTATGGCAGACATTACACTTATCAGCGGCAGCACCCTGGGCAGTGCGGAATACGTAGCGGAGCATCTGGCGGAAAAGCTGGAAGAAGCAGGCTACAGCACTGAAATCCAGCACGGCCCGCTGGTGGACGATCTGCAGGCGCAGGGGATCTGGTTAGTTATCTCTTCCACCCATGGCGCCGGCGACATTCCCGACAACCTGGTTCCCTTCTATGACGCGCTGCTGGCGCAGCAGGCCGATCTTTCCGCCGTGCGCTTTGGCGCCATCGGGATCGGCAGCCGCGAATACGACACTTTTTGCGGCGCGATCGATAAATTAGAAGCGGCGCTGAAGGCCTGCGGGGCAAAACAGATCGGCGAGACCCTGAAGATCAACGTGCTGGAACATGAAATTCCAGAGGATCCGGCGGAAATTTGGCTGGGATCCTGGAAAAATTTGCTCTGAGATTTGTAAAGATCGTCCGTTCTTCTGTGGATAACCATGCTTAAAAGCTTGGATCAACCGGTAGTTATCCAAAGAATAACCGCAGTACGGTTTTTGAGCTGTGCATAACCCTTCATTCTGATCCCAGCTTATACGGACCAGGATCACCGATCATTCACAGAGAGTGATCCTTCTTAAGCTTTTGATCTTACTTCGCGGATCCGACTTATCCACAAAGAGAGTCGATCCTAATAAGAGATCACAATAGAACAGATCTCTATATAAAGATCTTCTTTTTAATACTCAGGATCCCGGAGTCTTTCTCAAAAGACCAAAGCCGAGTAGAATCCACGGCCCGGGCTTCAATCCATTTTCAAACCGCGTTATGCGAGGCAGACCACCATGTTTTATCAGGATCCTTTTGACGTCATTATCATTGGCGGGGGTCACGCAGGCACTGAGGCCGCAATGGCCGCAGCGCGTATGGGTCAACAGACCCTGCTTTTGACACACAATATCGACACGCTGGGGCAGATGAGCTGCAACCCGGCGATTGGCGGCATTGGGAAAGGACACCTGGTAAAAGAAGTGGACGCGCTCGGCGGCCTGATGGCCAAAGCGATCGATCAGGCAGGCATCCAGTTTAGGATACTAAACGCCAGCAAAGGCCCCGCGGTGCGCGCCACTCGCGCCCAGGCTGACCGCGTGCTGTACCGTCAGGCGGTACGCACTGCGCTGGAGAACCAGCCGAATTTGATGATCTTCCAGCAGGCAGTGGAAGATCTGATTGTCGAAAACGATCGCGTCGTAGGCGCAGTCACCCAGATGGGCCTCAAATTCCGTGCCAAAGCGGTGGTGCTGACCGTCGGAACCTTCCTTGACGGCAAAATCCATATTGGTCTGGATAACTACAGCGGCGGACGCGCCGGCGATCCGCCGTCGATCCCGCTGTCTCGTCGTCTGCGTGAACTGCCGCTGCGCGTAAGCCGACTGAAAACCGGGACCCCGCCGCGCATTGACGCGCGCACCATCGATTTCAGCGTGTTGGCTCAACAGCATGGCGATAACCCGATGCCGGTCTTCTCGTTTATGGGATCTGCCGATCAGCATCCGCGTCAGGTGCCGTGCTACATCACCCACACTAACGAGAAAACCCATGACGTGATCCGCAATAACCTCGATCGCAGCCCCATGTACGCCGGGGTGATCGAAGGGATCGGTCCACGCTACTGCCCGTCGATCGAAGACAAAGTCATGCGCTTTGCCGATCGCAACCAGCATCAGATCTTCCTCGAACCGGAAGGCCTGACCTCAAACGAAATTTATCCGAACGGCATCTCCACCAGCCTGCCGTTCGATGTGCAAATGCAAATCGTCCGCTCCATGCAGGGGATGGAAAATGCGCGGATCGTCCGTCCTGGCTACGCTATTGAGTACGACTTCTTCGACCCGCGCGATCTGAAACCGACGCTCGAGAGCAAATTCATTCAGGGTCTGTTCTTCGCCGGTCAGATCAACGGCACTACCGGTTATGAAGAAGCGGCGGCTCAGGGTCTGCTGGCCGGTCTTAACGCTGCTCGCTTCTCGGCGGAAAAAGAGGGCTGGGCGCCGCGTCGCGATCAGGCCTACCTCGGCGTGCTGGTGGATGACCTGTGTACTCTGGGTACCAAAGAACCGTACCGCATGTTTACCTCTCGTGCTGAATATCGTCTGATGCTGCGCGAAGACAACGCCGACCTGCGTCTGACTGAGCAGGGGCGTGAGCTGGGTCTGGTGGATGATGAACGCTGGGCGCGTTACAACGAGAAGCTGGAAAGCATTGAGCGCGAACGCCAGCGCCTGAAATCGACCTGGGTGAACCCGCAGGCTGAGAGCGCTACCGAAGTGAACGCTCACCTGACCGCGCCGCTGTCGCGCGAAGCCAGCGGTGAAGATCTGCTGCGTCGCCCGGAAATGACCTACGAGCAGCTGGTTCAGCTCTCGCCGTTCGCGCCGGGGCTGGAAGATCGGCAGGCGGCTGAGCAGGTTGAGATCCAGGTGAAGTATGAAGGCTATATCGCGCGCCAGCAGGATGAGATCGAGAAACAGCAGCGCAACGAGAATACCTTGTTACCGGCGACGCTCGACTACCGTCAGGTCACCGGACTGTCTAATGAAGTGATCGCTAAACTAAACGACCATAAACCGTCGTCGATAGGGCAGGCGTCACGTATTTCCGGGATCACCCCGGCGGCGATCTCTATTTTGCTGGTTTGGTTGAAAAAGCAGGGGATGCTGCGTCGCAGCGCCTGATTGCGGCAGCCTGCCGCGCTGATTTCCCACTTGCATAATCAGCGTTCGCCTTTATCATTCCTGGCCCGGTAAGCGTTAGCGCCTCCGGGCTCATTATTTTTTGAAGGTACTTACCGTGCTCAACAAACTTTCTCGTCTGCTGGATGAAGCGGGTATTTCGCTCACCGATCACCAGAAAAATCAGCTGGTGGCTTACGTCGGGCTGCTCGATAAGTGGAACAAAGCCTATAACCTGACCTCCGTTCGCGATCCAAATGAGATGCTGGTGCGTCATATCCTCGACAGCATCATCGTCGCGCCTTATCTGCAGGGCTCGCGCTTTATCGATGTCGGTACGGGACCGGGGCTGCCGGGGATCCCGTTGGCTATCGTGCGCCCGGAGTCGCATTTCACCCTGCTGGACAGCCTTGGCAAACGCGTGCGCTTCCTGCGTCAGGTGCAGCATGAACTGAAGCTGGATAACATCACCCCGGTGCAGAGCCGCGTGGAAGCTTTCCCGGCCGAGCCGCCGTTTGATGGCGTGATAAGCCGCGCCTTCGCGTCGCTTAATGATATGGTGAGCTGGTGCCATCATTTGCCGGCCGCGAACGGTCACTTCTATGCGCTCAAAGGGTTAGCGCAAAAAGACGAAATGGAAAACCTGCCGGAAGGGTATGCCATAGCCGAGGTCATTGAGCTGCATGTTCCTCAGCTGGAAGGGGAGCGGCACCTGGTGGTGATTACGCCAAAAGCGAGTTAATTTTTATCAAAAAATGTGGAAAAAATGTGGCCCATGAATGTTACAAAAATAAAGGTCACCTCCTGATATTATCGGGCTGCATTTAACCATGTTTTTACTATGGTTTTTCTTGCGGTTAACTTAGCGTAAGTGATTCACTGACAAAATAGTCAACTTTGAAAATATCAGGGTGCTAAAAATCGACAATGATGATCAGCATCGTGATGTTAAATTTTTATTATAAATGTCAATAAAAGGTTTTTATTGTATGTGGGGTTGTTTTAGATAATGTCCTCACTTTTTATCTTGAATATCAAAAACATGAAAAATAGTGTTTTATGTCCTTGATTCATTAAAGGGCGCTTGAAATGTTTATTATGTGATCTAATGCACGCTTTAATTGCCGTGTTTCCACGTTATTTGCAGTTTTGTATGACCGCTCACAGAACGCTGAAATGCACGGAAAGTTGTCCGTTGGAAAATAATTAAACATTTATTCACTATTTTGCTACTTATTGTTTGAAATCACGGGGCGTCACCGTATAATTTGTCCGCTTTTTGATGCTTGACTCTTCGTCTTAAAGGACGTTTTATACGACACGCGACATACCTCAAAGGGAGCAGGAGTAAAAACGTGATGTCAGTGTCGCTCTTGAGTCGAAACGTTGCTCGCAAGCTTCTGTTTATTCAGTTACTGGCAGTAATGGCAAGTGGACTGCTGTTTAGCCTCAAAGACCCCTTCTGGGGCATTTCCGCGGTATGCGGCGGTTTGGCAGTGGTTTTGCCAAACCTGATGTTTATGATTTTTGCCTGGCGTCATCAGGCGCATACACCAGCAAAAGGCCGTGTGGCCTGGACCTTCGCCTTCGGTGAAGCCTTCAAGGTGTTGCTGACCTTCGCCCTCCTGGCGGTGGCGCTGGCCGTTTTAAAAGTGGTATTTTTGCCACTGATCGTGACGTGGGTTTTGGTGCTGGTGGTACAAGTTCTGGCGCCAGCTGTAATCAACAACAAAGGGTAAAAGGCATCATGGCTTCAGAAAATATGACGCCGCAGGAATACATAGGTCACCATCTGAACAACCTTCAGATTGATCTGCGTACTTTCTCGCTGGTGGATCCGCACAACCCCCCGGCCACCTTCTGGACGCTCAACATTGACTCCATGTTCTTCTCGGTGGTTCTCGGTCTGCTGTTCCTGGCCATGTTCCGTAGCGTTGCTAAGAAAGCGACCAGCGGCGTACCAGGGAAATTCCAGACCTTCATCGAAATGATCATCGGCTTCGTCCATGGCAGCGTCAAAGACATGTACCATGGCAAGAGCAAGGTTATCGCGCCGCTGGCGCTGACCGTGTTCGTCTGGGTCTTCCTGATGAACCTGATGGACCTGCTGCCAATCGACCTGCTTCCTTATATCGGCGAACACATTTTCGGCCTGCCTGCACTGCGCGTGGTTCCGTCTGCTGACGTGAACATCACCCTGTCGATGGCGCTTGGCGTGTTCATCCTGATTATTTTCTACAGCATCAAAATGAAAGGCGTAGGTGGGTTCGTTAAAGAACTGACCATGCAGCCGTTCAATCACTGGGCGTTCATTCCTGTCAACTTAATCCTTGAAGGGGTAAGCCTGCTGTCCAAACCGGTCTCTCTCGGTCTGCGACTGTTCGGCAACATGTATGCCGGTGAGCTGATTTTCATTCTGATTGCTGGTCTGTTGCCGTGGTGGTCACAGTGGGTTCTGAATGTGCCTTGGGCCATTTTCCACATCCTGATTATTACGCTGCAAGCCTTCATCTTCATGGTTCTGACGATTGTCTATCTGTCGATGGCGTCTGAAGAGCATTGATTTTTACCAACACTACTACGTTTTAACTGAAACAAACTGGAGACTGTCATGGAAAACCTGAATATGGATCTGCTGTACATGGCTGCCGCTGTGATGATGGGTCTGGCGGCAATCGGTGCTGCGATCGGTATCGGCATCCTCGGAGGTAAATTCCTGGAAGGCGCAGCGCGTCAGCCGGATCTGATCCCTCTGCTGCGTACTCAGTTCTTTATCGTTATGGGTCTGGTGGATGCTATCCCGATGATCGCTGTAGGTCTGGGTCTGTACGTGATGTTCGCCGTCGCGTAGTAAGTTGTTAGAAACCTAAGCCACAGAGTTAATTAAAGAGGTATTGTGCTGTGAACATGAACGCAACAATCCTCGGCCAGGCCATCGCGTTTGTTATCTTCGTATGGTTCTGCATGAAGTACGTATGGCCGCCTTTAATGGCTGCCATCGAAAAACGCCAGAAAGAGATTTCTGACGGTTTAGCTTCTGCAGAACGCGCTAAGAAAGATTTGGACCTTGCACAGGCCAACGCGACCGACCAGCTGAAAAAAGCGAAAGCGGAAGCCCAGGTAATCATTGAGCAGGCGAACAAGCGCCGCTCTCAGATTCTGGACGAAGCTAAAGCTGAAGCAGAACAGGAACGCACCAAAATCGTTGCACAAGCGCAGGCTGAAATTGATGCTGAGCGTAAACGTGCACGCGAGGAGCTGCGTAAGCAGGTCGCTATCCTGGCTGTTGCTGGCGCCGAGAAGATCATCGAACGTTCCGTGGATGAAGCTGCTAACAGCGACATCGTGGATAAACTTGTCGCTGAACTGTAAGGAGGGAGGGGCTGATGTCTGAATTTGTAACGGTAGCTCGCCCCTACGCCAAAGCAGCTTTTGACTTTGCCGTCGAACACAACAGTGTTGAACGCTGGCAGGATATGCTGGCGTTTGCCGCCGAAGTGACCAAAAACGACCAAATGGCAGAGCTTCTCTCCGGTGCTTTGGCGCCGGAAACGCTCTCAGAAGCGTTTATCGCTATCTGCGGCGAGCAACTTGACGAAAACGGCCAGAACCTGATTAAGGTGATGGCGGAAAATAATCGTCTGAAGGTGCTCCCGGACGTTCTTGAGCAATTCATTCACCTGCGCGCGGCCAGTGAGGCCATCGCAGAGGTAGAAGTCATATCTGCCAACCAACTGAGTGATGAACAGCTTGCCAGGATCGTCAGCGCGATGGAAAAACGTCTGTCACGCAAAGTTAAGCTGAATTGCAAAATCGATAAGTCTGTTATGGCAGGTATTATCATCCGTGCGGGTGATATGGTCATTGATGGCAGCGTACGCGGCCGTCTTGATCGCCTTGCAGACGTCTTGCAGTCTTAAGGGGACTGGAGCATGCAACTGAATTCCACCGAAATCAGCGAACTGATCAAGCAGCGCATTGCTCAGTTCAATGTTGTGAGCGAAGCTCATAACGAAGGTACTATTGTTTCTGTAAGTGACGGTGTTATCCGCATCCACGGCCTTGCCGAATGTATGCAGGGTGAGATGATCTCCCTGCCGGGTAACCGTTACGCTATCGCACTGAACCTGGAGCGCGACTCCGTTGGTGCGGTGGTGATGGGTCCGTACGCTGACCTCGCCGAAGGCATGAAGGTGAAATGTACTGGCCGTATCCTGGAAGTTCCGGTTGGCCGTGGCCTGCTGGGCCGCGTGGTTAACACCCTGGGCGCGCCAATTGATGGTAAAGGTCCGCTGGAAAACGACGGTTTCTCCGCCGTTGAAGCGATCGCGCCGGGCGTAATCGAACGTCAGTCCGTCGATCAGCCGGTACAGACCGGTTATAAATCCGTTGACGCCATGATCCCAATCGGTCGTGGTCAGCGTGAACTGATCATCGGCGACCGTCAGACCGGTAAAACTGCGCTGGCTATCGATGCCATCATCAACCAGCGTGATTCCGGCATCAAGTGCGTCTATGTTGCTATCGGCCAGAAAGCGTCCACCATCTCTAACGTGGTGCGTAAACTGGAAGAGCACGGCGCGCTGGCTAACACCATCGTGGTGGTAGCGACTGCATCCGAATCTGCTGCACTGCAATACCTGGCGCCATACGCAGGTTGCGCAATGGGCGAATACTTCCGCGACCGCGGTGAAGATGCGCTGATCGTTTACGATGACCTGTCTAAACAGGCTGTTGCTTATCGTCAGATCTCCCTGCTGCTCCGTCGTCCGCCAGGACGTGAAGCGTTCCCGGGCGACGTATTCTACCTCCACTCTCGTCTGCTGGAGCGTGCTGCGCGTGTTAACGCCGAATACGTTGAAGCCTTCACCAAAGGTGAAGTGAAAGGGAAAACCGGTTCTCTGACCGCGCTGCCGATTATCGAAACCCAGGCGGGTGACGTTTCCGCGTTCGTTCCGACCAACGTAATCTCCATTACCGATGGTCAGATCTTCCTGGAAACCAACCTGTTCAACGCCGGTATTCGTCCTGCGGTTAACCCGGGTATCTCGGTATCCCGTGTGGGTGGTGCAGCGCAGACCAAGATCATGAAGAAACTGTCCGGTGGTATCCGTACCGCGCTGGCGCAGTATCGTGAACTGGCGGCGTTCTCCCAGTTTGCATCCGACCTTGACGATGCAACCCGCAAACAGCTGGACCACGGTCAGAAAGTGACCGAACTGCTGAAACAGAAACAGTATGCGCCGATGTCCGTCGCGCAGCAGTCTCTGGTTCTGTTCGCAGCAGAACGTGGTTATCTGGCTGATGTAGAACTGGCGAAAATCGGTAGCTTCGAAGCCGCTCTGCTGGCTTACGTCGACCGTGATCACGCTCCGCTGATGCAAGAGATTAACCAGTCCGGTGGCTATAACGACGAAATCGAAGGCAAGCTGAAAGGCATCCTCGATTCCTTCAAAGCAACCCAGTCCTGGTAACGTCTGGCGGTCTGTCTTAGGGCAGGCCGCAAGGCATTGAGGAGAAGCTCATGGCCGGCGCAAAAGAGATACGTAGTAAGATCGCAAGCGTCCAGAACACGCAAAAGATCACTAAAGCGATGGAGATGGTCGCCGCTTCCAAAATGCGTAAATCGCAGGAGCGCATGGCGGCCAGCCGTCCTTACGCAGATACTATGCGCAAAGTGATTGGTCACCTTGCGAACGGTAATCTGGAATATAAGCACCCTTACCTGGAAGAACGCGACGTTAAGCGCGTGGGCTACCTGGTGGTGTCGACCGACCGTGGTTTGTGCGGCGGCTTGAACATTAACCTGTTCAAGAAACTGCTGGCGGAAATGAAAGCATGGTCCGATAAAGGCGTTCAGTGCGACCTCGCAATGATCGGCTCTAAGGGCGTCTCTTTCTTTAACTCCGTTGGCGGCAACGTCGTTGCACAGGTGACCGGTATGGGGGATAACCCATCCCTGTCCGAACTGATCGGCCCGGTAAAAGTGATGTTGCAGGCCTATGATGAAGGCCGTCTGGACAAGCTGTACGTTGTCAGCAACAAATTTATTAACACCATGTCTCAGGTTCCGACGATCACTCAGCTGCTGCCGTTACCGGCATCAGAAGACGCTGATCTGAAACGTAAATCCTGGGATTACCTGTATGAGCCCGATCCGAAAGCGCTGCTGGATACCCTCCTGCGCCGCTACGTCGAGTCTCAGGTTTATCAGGGCGTGGTTGAAAACCTGGCCAGCGAGCAGGCCGCCCGTATGGTGGCGATGAAAGCCGCGACCGATAATGGCGGCAGCCTGATTAAAGAGCTGCAGTTGGTATACAACAAAGCTCGTCAGGCCAGCATTACTCAGGAACTCACCGAGATCGTCTCGGGGGCCGCCGCGGTTTAACCAGGTTATTTCGTAGAGGATTTAAGATGGCTACTGGAAAGATTGTCCAGGTAATCGGCGCCGTGGTCGACGTCGAGTTCCCTCAGGATGCCGTACCACGCGTGTACGAAGCCCTTGAGGTACAGAATGGTAATGAAGTTCTGGTGCTGGAAGTTCAGCAGCAGCTGGGCGGCGGTATCGTACGTACCATCGCCATGGGTTCTTCCGATGGTCTGCGCCGCGGTCTGGATGTAAAAGACCTCGAGCACCCGATCGAAGTCCCGGTTGGTAAAGCTACGCTGGGTCGTATCATGAACGTACTGGGTCAACCGGTCGACATGAAAGGCGACATCGGCGAAGAAGAGCGTTGGGCTATCCACCGCGCAGCACCGTCTTATGAAGAGCTGTCCAGCTCTCAGGAACTGCTGGAAACCGGCATCAAAGTTATCGACCTGATGTGTCCGTTCGCGAAGGGCGGTAAAGTCGGTCTGTTCGGTGGCGCGGGTGTAGGTAAAACCGTAAACATGATGGAGCTGATCCGTAACATCGCGATCGAGCACTCCGGTTACTCCGTGTTTGCGGGCGTAGGTGAACGTACTCGTGAGGGTAACGACTTCTACCACGAAATGACCGACTCCAACGTTATCGACAAAGTATCCCTGGTGTATGGCCAGATGAACGAGCCGCCGGGAAACCGTCTGCGCGTTGCGCTGACCGGCCTGACCATGGCTGAGAAGTTCCGTGACGAAGGTCGTGACGTTCTGCTGTTCGTCGATAACATCTATCGTTACACCCTGGCCGGTACGGAAGTATCCGCACTGCTGGGTCGTATGCCTTCAGCGGTAGGTTACCAGCCGACCCTGGCGGAAGAGATGGGCGTTCTGCAGGAACGTATCACCTCCACCAAAACCGGCTCTATCACTTCCGTACAGGCGGTATACGTACCGGCGGATGACTTAACTGACCCATCCCCAGCCACTACCTTTGCTCACTTAGATGCAACCGTAGTACTGAGCCGTCAGATCGCATCCCTGGGTATCTACCCGGCCGTTGACCCGCTGGACTCCACCAGCCGTCAGCTGGATCCGCTGGTTGTTGGTCAGGAGCACTACGACACCGCTCGTGGCGTTCAGTCCATTCTGCAGCGTTATCAGGAACTGAAAGACATTATCGCCATCCTGGGTATGGATGAACTGTCTGAAGAAGATAAACTGGTGGTAGCTCGCGCACGTAAGATCCAGCGCTTCCTGTCCCAGCCGTTCTTCGTGGCAGAAGTATTTACCGGTTCTCCGGGCAAATACGTCTCCCTGAAAGACACCATCCGTGGCTTTAAAGGCATCATGGAAGGCGAATACGATCACCTGCCGGAGCAGGCGTTCTACATGGTCGGTTCTATCGACGAAGCCGTGGAAAAAGCCAAAAAACTTTAACGCCTTAATCGGAGGGTGATATGGCAATGACTTACCACCTGGACGTCGTCAGCGCAGAGAAACAAATGTTCTCTGGTCTGGTCGAGAAAATCCAGGTAACGGGTAGCGAAGGTGAACTGGGTATTTACCCGGGGCACGCGCCGCTGCTCACCGCCATTAAGCCTGGTATGATTCGCATCGTTAAGCAGCACGGTCACGAAGAATTTATCTACCTGTCAGGCGGCATTCTTGAAGTGCAGCCGGGTAGCACGACCGTCCTGGCGGATACCGCAATTCGTGGCCAGGATCTCGACGAAGCGCGAGCCCTGGAAGCGAAACGTAAGGCTGAAGAGCACATTAAGAGCTCTCATGGTGACGTGGATTACGCTCAGGCGTCCGCGGAACTGGCCAAAGCGATCGCTAAACTGCGCGTTATCGAGTTGACCAAAAAAGCGATGTAACACCGGCTTGAACGTAAAAAGCCAGTCTGGTTTCCAGGCTGGCTTTTTTTATGGCCAGCTGCTGACGAGCAGATGAAGTGAAAACAGAGTTCACCCTTAATTGTTATTGATTAGTTAAATGATGAAGCGTAGACTCTGTTTTATGTGATGTGTGTCACATAAAATAGCGTTATCAAATTGCACCTGCGTCAGGAATTCATCATGAAACTGTTCCATAAAATCATCGCTAAATTTAGCGTCCTGAGCTTCTAAGCTCCGCGCTATCTCCCCCGCTGACACGACGTATCGCCCATCAAAACGACAACACTGGCGATGTGAAACCGGGCAAAGAAGGTCACCTGACGGTGGCCTTTCGTTTTTAATCACTACATCAATCACTTTGCCGCCCTCCCCCCGCCAGCGACTGGCGACGATTATCCTGGTTCTTCCCGCTATGGGTGCTGAAACCGCTTTCCGCAGCGGCTTTATTCAGGTGACGAAAAAACAGCAAAAGCAGTGAGATAGTCAATGATTATCCTCCCTACCCTCCTTTTTCAGCGTTAAACTGATTTGCAGTGGTTAAAAATAGCGTCATAAAATGGTGTATAGCCGTGAGCCTGGACGTTTTCTCCACGTCTCGTTTTATGATGAAAAATATGTAGAAATTTCAACGTGAAAGGCTTTTACTTTTCGTTCTAACTACCGTCAGGATGAGTATGTCAAATAGTGCGATGAGCGTGGTTATCCTTGCCGCAGGCAAAGGGACCCGCATGTATTCCGATCTTCCTAAGGTGCTGCATACCCTGGCCGGGAAGCCAATGGTGCAGCATGTCATTGATGCCGCTAACGATTTAGGCGCATGTGCGGTACACCTGGTGTACGGCCACGGCGGCGATCTGCTGCGTCAGACGCTGCATGAAGACAACCTGAACTGGGTGCTGCAGGCCGAGCAGCTAGGAACCGGGCACGCCATGCAGCAGGCGGCGCCGTTCTTCAATGATGATGAAGACATCCTGATGCTCTACGGCGACGTGCCGCTGATCTCCGTCGAGACGCTACAGCGCCTGCGCGCCGCGAAACCGCAGGGCGGGATTGGTCTGCTGACGGTGAAGCTGGATGATCCAACCGGCTATGGCCGCATTACCCGTGAGAATGGCCAGGTGACAGGCATCGTTGAGCACAAAGATGCCAGCGAGGCGCAGCGCCAGATTCAGGAAATTAACACCGGGATCCTGATCGCCGGCGGAGCAGATCTCAAGCGCTGGCTGGCGAAGCTCACCAATAACAACGCCCAGGGCGAATACTACATCACCGATATCATCGCCATGGCGCATCAGGAAGGTCACGAGATCGTTGCCGTGCATCCCCAGCGCCTGAGCGAAGTCGAAGGCGTCAACAATCGCCTGCAGCTTGCGCGCCTGGAGCGCGTCTACCAGGCTGAGCAAGCGGAAAAGCTGCTGCTGGCGGGGGTGATGTTGCGCGATCCGGCGCGTTTCGATCTGCGCGGTACGCTGCAGCACGGGCGCGATGTGGAGATCGATACTAACGTTATTCTGCAAGGCCGCGTCGTGCTGGGCGATCGCGTGAAAATCGGCGCCGGCTGTGTGATTAAAAACAGCACTATCGGCGATGATTGCGAAATCAGCCCCTACAGCGTGGTGGAAGATGCCCGGCTGCAGGCGGCCTGCACCATCGGCCCATTTGCCCGTCTGCGCCCGGGCGCCGAACTGCTGGAAGGCGCCCACGTTGGCAACTTCGTGGAAATGAAAAAGGCGCGTCTCGGCAAAGGCTCCAAGGCGGGTCATCTGACCTATCTGGGCGATGCGGAGATCGGTGATAACGTCAATATCGGCGCGGGCACCATCACCTGCAACTATGATGGCGCGAATAAACATAAAACGATTATTGGCGATGATGTCTTTGTCGGCTCGGATACCCAGCTGGTGGCCCCGGTCACGGTAGGCAATGGCGTCACGATCGCCGCCGGCACCACCGTCACACGCAATATCGCCGATAACGAACTGGTGTTGAGCCGCGTACCGCAGGTCCACAAACAGGGCTGGCAGCGTCCGGTGAAGAAAAAATAAACAGGATTGTCGCCGGGGGTAAAACGCCCGGCGAACCAGGATGAGAGGGTCAATATAGATCCCCGTCCGCAGGCAGTACCATAACAATAACCCCACTCTCTACAAGGCTCGGGGCGCCCGGAAAACGGGCAAATACAGGTCAGCGACAACGCATGGCATATCGCCATTATCAGGAAATTTAACTATGTGTGGAATTGTTGGCGCAGTCGCGCAGCGTGATATTGCTGAAATCCTTCTCGAAGGTTTACGTCGTCTGGAATACCGTGGCTATGACTCTGCCGGTCTGGCGGTAGTCGACAGCGAAGGTCATATGACCCGCGTGCGTCGCCTGGGTAAGGTACAGATGCTGGCTCAGGCGGTCGAAGAGCAACCGTTACACGGTGGTACCGGGATCGCCCATACTCGTTGGGCGACGCACGGCGAACCGTCTGAGAGCAATGCGCATCCGCATGTTTCTGAACACATTGTGGTGGTCCATAACGGGATCATCGAAAACCACGAGCCGCTGCGCGCACTGCTGCAGTCTCGCGGCTATGTCTTCGTCACTGAGACCGATACCGAAGTTATCGCCCATCTGGTGCACTGGGAGCTGGAACAAGGTGGTACCTTACGTGAAGCCGTGCTGCGCGCCATCCCGCAGCTGCGCGGCGCCTACGGCACCGTCATCATGGATACCCGCGACCCGGGAACTCTGCTGGCGGCCCGCTCCGGTAGCCCACTGGTTATCGGTCTGGGCATGGGTGAAAACTTTATCGCCTCCGACCAGCTGGCGCTGCTGCCGGTTACCCGCCGCTTTATCTTCCTCGAAGAGGGCGATATTGCGGAAGTGACTCGTCGCTCGGTGGTGATTTTCGATAAATCCGCTGCGCAAGTGAAGCGGCAGGAGATCGAATCCAATCTGCAGTATGACGCCGGCGATAAAGGTATCTATCGCCACTATATGCAGAAAGAGATTTTCGAACAGCCGAACGCGATTAAGAACACCCTGACCGGGCGTATCAGCCACGGCGAAGTCGATCTCAGCGAGCTGGGGCCGAACGCCAATGAAATGCTGGCTCAGGTCGAACATATTCAGATTGTTGCCTGCGGGACTTCCTATAACTCCGGGATGGTCTCCCGCTACTGGTTTGAAGCGTTAGCCGGCGTGCCGTGCGATGTGGAAATCGCCTCCGAATTCCGCTATCGCAAGTCCGCGGTGCGTCGTAACAGCCTGATGATCACCCTTTCCCAGTCCGGTGAAACTGCCGATACGCTGGCGGCGCTGCGATTGTCGAAAGAGCTGGGCTATCTCGGCTCGCTGGCCATCTGCAACGTGCCGGGCTCGTCGCTGGTGCGCGAATCCGATCTGGCGCTGATGACCAAAGCCGGAACGGAAATTGGCGTGGCCTCGACCAAGGCCTTTACCACTCAGCTGACGGTGCTGCTGATGCTGGTGGCGAAACTGGCGCGATTGAAAGGTCAGGATGCGTCCATTGAGCATGATATCGTCCACGGCCTGCAGGCGCTGCCGAGTCGTATCGAGCAGATGCTCTCTCAGGACAAGCGTATTGAGCAGCTGGCAGAGCGTTTCTCTGATAAGCACCATGCGCTGTTCCTCGGCCGCGGCGATCAGTATCCGATCGCCATGGAAGGGGCGCTGAAGCTGAAAGAGATCTCCTACATTCACGCGGAAGCCTACGCGGCGGGCGAGCTGAAGCACGGCCCGCTGGCGCTGATTGATGCGGAAATGCCGGTGATCGTGGTGGCGCCGAACAACGAGCTGCTGGAAAAACTGAAATCCAACATCGAAGAAGTTCGCGCCCGCGGCGGTGAGCTGTACGTCTTCGCCGACGGTGACGCCGGCTTCAACGGCAGCGACAACATGCACATCATTGAGATGCCGCATGTCGAAGAGACCATCGCCCCCATCTTCTACACCGTGCCGCTGCAGCTGCTGGCTTATCACGTTGCGCTGATCAAAGGCACAGACGTTGATCAGCCGCGTAACCTGGCGAAATCGGTCACGGTTGAGTAACGTATTACCTCTTTTGCAAAGGGCTGCCGGCGGTGGCCCTTTTTTATTTTCACCTGCTGTTTTTCGCCGATCTTGTGCGCAATATGTGGGATGGCGATAGACGACAAACGATCGTTTTGCACTGCGATTTGGCTGTCATAAAAAGAAAATTATTCCGTCATTGTATGGTCATGCTTGCAGGTAACCCTTTGAGTTATAAGTGTATTATTTGACGAAAAATCCCTTCTCCCGGCCTGTCATAAAACTGTCATAATTCGTACATTTTACTGTCACCTCTTTGACCTATTTTGCTCACCATAGCCTCGAAACAATGATTTACGAATCCCAGCAGGAGACATTATGAACGTTATGCGTACCACCGTCGCAACAGTTGTCGCCGCGACCTTATCGATGAGCGCTTTCTCTGCTTTCGCAGCAGCAAGCCTGACTGGCGCAGGTGCAACTTTTCCTGCGCCGGTGTATGCCAAATGGGCTGACACCTATCAGAAAGAAACCGGCAATAAAGTGAACTACCAGGGTATTGGTTCCTCTGGTGGCGTTAAGCAGATTATTGCCAACACCGTTGATTTCGGTGCTTCTGATGCTCCGCTGGCTGATGACAAACTGACCCAGGAAGGTCTGTTCCAGTTCCCGACCGTGATCGGCGGCGTGGTGCTGGCGGTTAACCTGCCTGGCGTGAAATCCGGCGAGCTGGTGCTGGATGGCAAAACCCTCGGCGATATCTATCTGGGTAAAATTAAAAAATGGGATGACGAAGCGATCGCTAAACTCAACCCGGGTCTGAAGCTGCCGTCGCAGAATATCGCCGTGGTTCGCCGCGCCGATGGTTCCGGTACCTCCTTCGTCTTCACCAGCTACCTGTCCAAAGTGAATGAAGAGTGGAAATCGAAAATCGGCGCAGGCTCTACCGTTAACTGGCCAACCGGTCTTGGCGGTAAAGGCAACGACGGTATCGCCGCCTTTGTTCAGCGTCTGCCGGGCTCGATTGGTTACGTCGAATACGCTTACGCCAAACAAAACAATCTGGCGTACACCAAACTGGTCTCTGCCGATGGCAAACCGGTTAGCCCGACTGAAGACAACTTCGCTAACGCCGCAAAAGGCGTTGACTGGAGCAAGTCTTTCGCTCAGGACCTGACTAACCAGAAGGGTGAAAATGCATGGCCGATCACCTCAACCACCTTCATTCTGGTGCATAAGGCGACTAACAAGCCTGAGCAGACCGCTGAAGTGCTGAAGTTCTTCGACTGGGCGTATAAAAACGGCGGGAAAGAAGCGAATGCGCTGGATTACGCATCGCTGCCGGAAAGCGTGGTTGAGCAGGTTCGTGCGGCATGGAAAACCAACGTCAAAGACAGCAGCGGTAAAGCGCTGTACTAACAGTAGATTTTTGACGAAGATGGCGGGGGCGTTCAGCGCTGCCCGCCCTACGGTTCAGACTGTAGGCCCGGAAGCGAACGCCACCGGGCATTTATTCGAACAAGCTTTAATACGTAAAGAGTAATCTATGGCTGCAACCAAGCCTGCATTTACCCCTCCGGGGAAAAAGGGTGACATGATTTTCAGTGCGCTGGTAAAACTGGCTGCGCTGATTGTGCTATTGATGCTGGGCGGCATCATCGTTTCCCTGATCATCTCTTCCTGGCCGAGCATTCAAAAGTTTGGCTTTGCCTTTTTGTGGACCAAAGAGTGGGATGCGCCCAACGAAATCTTCGGCGCGCTGGTGCCGATTTACGGGACCCTGGTGACCTCCTTTATCGCGCTGCTGATCGCCGTACCGGTGAGCTTCGGCATCGCGCTGTTTCTGACGGAACTGTCCCCCGCCTGGCTCAAGCGTCCGCTGGGCATTGCGATTGAGCTGCTGGCCGCGATCCCGAGTATCGTGTATGGCATGTGGGGCCTGTTTATTTTCGCCCCGCTGTTTGCGACTTACTTCCAGGAGCCTGTCGGTAACGTCCTGTCGACTATTCCGTTCGTCGGCGCGCTGTTTGCTGGCCCGGCGTTTGGTATCGGTATTCTCGCCGCTGGCGTTATTCTGGCCATCATGATCATCCCTTATATCGCCGCGGTAATGCGTGATGTTTTCGAACAGACGCCGGTGATGATGAAAGAGTCGGCCTATGGCATCGGCTGCACCACCTGGGAAGTGATCTGGCGCATCGTTTTACCATTCACCAAGAACGGGGTGATCGGCGGCGTGATGCTCGGTCTGGGCCGTGCGCTGGGTGAAACCATGGCGGTCACCTTTATCATCGGTAACACCTACCAGCTCGACAGCATATCGCTGTATATGCCGGGGAACAGCATTACCTCCGCGCTGGCCAACGAATTCGCCGAAGCCGAAACCGGTCTGCACGTGGCGGCGCTGATGGAACTGGGTCTGATCCTGTTCGTTATCACCTTTATCGTTCTGGCGGCGTCGAAGTTTATGATTATGCGCCTCGCGAAGAATGAGGGAGCACGCTAATGGCGACCATTGAAATGCAAAGCACCGCCGAGCTGGCGGAGTCTCGCCGCAAGATGCAGGCTAAACGCCGCATGAAGAACCGTATCGCCCTGGCGCTGTCGATGGCCACCATGGCGTTTGGTTTGTTCTGGCTTATCTGGATCCTGATGGCGACGATAACCCGCGGCTTCGACGGCATGAGCCTGGCGCTGTTTACCGAAATGACGCCGCCGCCGAATACCGCGGGCGGCGGTCTGGCCAACGCCCTCGCCGGCAGCGGCCTGCTGATCCTGTGGGCGACTATCTTTGGTACGCCGCTGGGTATCCTCGCTGGAATTTATCTGGCGGAGTATGGCCGCAAGTCGGTGCTGGCGGAAATTATCCGTTTTATTAACGATATTCTGCTTTCCGCGCCGTCTATCGTGGTTGGTCTGTTCGTCTACACCATCGTGGTGGCGCAGATGCAGCACTTCTCCGGCTGGGCGGGGGTGATCGCCCTGGCGCTGCTGCAGGTGCCTATCGTTATTCGTACCACCGAAAACATGCTGAAACTGGTGCCGGATAGCCTGCGTGAAGCGGCCTATGCGCTGGGTACGCCGAAGTGGAAGATGATCTCGGCGATCACCCTGAAAGCGTCCGTCTCGGGGATTATGACCGGGATCCTGCTGGCTATCGCCCGTATCGCCGGGGAAACGGCGCCCCTGCTGTTTACCGCGCTGTCCAACCAGTTCTGGAGCACCGACATGATGCAGCCGATTGCCAACCTGCCGGTGACCATTTTCAAATTTGCCATGAGTCCGTTTGCGGAGTGGCAGCAACTGGCATGGGCCGGGGTATTGATTATCACCCTGTGCGTCTTGCTGCTGAACATTCTGGCGCGCGTTATCTTCGCCAAGAAGAAACACGGTTAATTTTTGCGGCGCAGCGACAGCTGCGCTGAATGAGGAAGAGATTGAGATGAGTATGGTGAATACAGCCCCGGGTAAGATTTCAGTTCGCAACCTGAACTTCTACTACGGTAAATTCCATGCCCTGAAGAACATCAACCTGGATATCACCAAAAACCAGGTGACGGCGTTTATCGGTCCGTCAGGCTGTGGTAAATCCACCCTGCTGCGTACGTTCAACAAAATGTTTGAACTGTATCCGGAGCAGCGCGCGGAAGGCGAGATCCTGCTGGATGGCGACAACATTCTGACCAACACCCAGGATATCGCCCTGCTGCGTGCCAAGGTTGGCATGGTATTCCAGAAGCCAACGCCGTTCCCGATGTCCATTTACGACAACATCGCTTTCGGCGTGCGCCTGTTTGAAAAGCTGTCCCGTGCCGATATGGATGAGCGCGTGCAGTGGGCGTTGACCAAAGCCGCATTATGGAATGAAACCAAAGATAAACTGCACCAGAGCGGGTATTCTCTCTCCGGCGGTCAGCAGCAGCGCCTGTGCATCGCCCGCGGTATCGCGATCCGCCCGGAAGTCCTGCTGCTTGATGAACCTTGCTCAGCGCTGGACCCGATCTCTACCGGGCGTATCGAGGAGCTGATTACCGAGCTGAAGCAGGATTACACCGTCGTTATCGTGACTCACAACATGCAGCAGGCTGCGCGTTGCTCCGACCATACGGCATTTATGTATCTTGGCGAGCTGATTGAGTTCAGCAACACGGATGACCTGTTCACCAAGCCCGCGAAGAAACAAACTGAAGATTATATTACTGGCCGCTACGGTTGATTTGCCCTTGTGCTTTCAGGCTCTCACCAGTTGGGCAATCAGGAGACACCATGGACAACCTAAATCTTAACAAACATATTTCCGGCCAGTTCAACGCTGAACTGGAGTATATCCGCACCCAGGTGATGACCATGGGTGGGCTGGTGGAGCAACAGCTTTCTGATGCGATCACCGCCATGCATAACCAGGACAGCGATCTGGCGAAACGCGTGATTGACGGCGACAAGCAGGTCAACATGATGGAAGTGGCGATCGATGAAGCCTGCGTGCGCATCATCGCCAAGCGCCAGCCGACCGCCAGCGACCTGCGCCTGGTGATGGCGATCATCAAGACCATCGCTGAGCTGGAACGCATTGGCGACGTGGCGGATAAAATCTGCCGTACCGCGCTGGAGAAGTTTTCCCAGCAGCACCAGCCGCTGCTGGTGAGCCTCGAATCGCTGGGCCGCCATACGGTGCAGATGCTGCATGACGTGCTGGATGCCTTCGCGCGTATGGATCTCGACGAGGCGGTACGTATCTATCGCGAAGACAAGAAAGTCGACCAGGAGTATGAAGGCATCGTGCGTCAGCTGATGACCTACATGATGGAAGACTCGCGCACTATCCCCAGCGTTCTGACGGCGCTGTTCTGCGCGCGCTCCATCGAACGTATCGGCGACCGCTGCCAGAATATTTGCGAATATATTTTCTACTTCGTCAAAGGCCAGGATTTCCGTCATGTGGGCGGCGATGAACTGGATAAACTGCTCGCCGGAAAAGATCCGAAAGAGTAATAATCATTTTGTTTAATTCTGATAAATGGATTTATCAGAATTAGATATGATTCCTCCAGCGGCAGCGATATTGCTGCGATTATCGTCACAATTAACAGGCTGCCCGTTTGAGTTCTTCATTTTATCGCGTAACAATCAGTATCCACTGACTGAGCGCGCAAGCTCAGAATGTTTTAAACGGATTGTTACTGCGACAGCAGGCAAAACCTGATATTGCCCCCCCACGGCGGCGATATCAGGTTTTTTTATGCGCGCTAAGAATGAATTAATAAGGGTTGCTACCGCGATGCGCGGGCAAAACCTGAAGAGGATTATCTGTTTAGGCAGATCGTCTTCTTCGGGTTTTTTTGCTTTTTTCTCACCGCAAAAATAACAGCCCTCGCGCCCTTAAGCGGTATGGATACAGCTATTAGAACCCGCGCGACGCTTGTCGCTGTCGTATTTATTTATGCCAACATTTATATAAGGGAATATTATGTTTAGAAAAACCAGGATCGCTTCGGCGATGGTATTGCTGGCGCCGCTTTGTTATTCAACCACGCTGTTCGCGAGCCAGTTGACGGTAGAGCAACGGCTTGAGTTGCTGGAAAAAGCGCTTAGCGATACGCAAAAAGAGCTCAAAAAATATCAGGACCAGGAGAGAAAAAGAGACCAGATTTGGGCCACATGGTCTTCGCCTGCAGAGAGCCAGACGCGCACCGTCGCGGCGGCGGCAGGACCGAAAGCAGCAGTGAAACCGGATGCGGTACTGGTCAAAAATCAACAACCTGCCACAGACGGCGCGCCAGCCTACGGCGCGATGACGCTGAAAGACTTTAGCAAGTTCGTCAAAGATGAAATTGGCTTTAGCTATAACGGCTACTTCCGCTCGGGCTGGGGAACCGCCTCGCATGGCTCGCCAAAGTCGTGGGCCATTGGCTCGCTTGGCCGTCTGGGCAATGAATATTCCGGCTGGTTCGATCTGCAGCTGAAGCAGCGGGTGTTTCAGGAAGGTGATAAACGCGTCGACGCCATCGTGATGCTCGACGGGAACGTTGGCCAGCAGTATTCCACTGGCTGGTTTGGTGACAATGCCGGCGGCGAAAACTACATCCAGTTCTCGGATATGTACGTTAACACCAAAGGATTCCTGCCGTTTGCCCCGGAAGCCGATTTCTGGGTCGGCAAACACGGTGCGCCAAAAATCGAGATCCAGATGCTGGACTGGAAAACGCAGAGAACCGATGCGGCGGCTGGCGTGGGGCTGGAAAACTGGCAGGTAGGCGCCGGGAAATTCAATATCGCGCTGGTCCGGGAGGATGTTGATGACTACGATCGTTCTTTAAGCAATAAGCAGCAAATTAACACCAATACCCTCGATATCCGTTACAAAGAGATCCCGTTGTGGGATAAAGCCAGTCTGATGGTCAGTGGACGCTATGTCGCCGCCAACCAAAGTTCTTCTGAGAAATATAAAGAGGGCAATGAAGGCTATTATCCATGGAAAGATACCTGGATGGCCGGCACCTCGTTAACGCAAAAATTTGCTCACGGCGGCTTTAACGAATTTTCTTTGTTGCTGGCGAATAACTCCATTGCCAGCAGCTTCTCGCGCTATGCCGGATCCAGCCCCTATACCACCTTTAACGGTCGCTATTATGGCGACCATACCAATGGCACCGCCGTGCGCTTAACCTCGCAAGGGGAAACCTATTTACGCGATGACATTATTATGGCGAATGCCATCGTTTACTCCTTTGGCAACGACGTTTACAGCTACGAGACCGGGGCCCACTCCGATTTTGAATCCATCCGTACGGTCCTGCGGCCGGCCTATATCTGGAATAAATATAACCAGACCGGCGTCGAACTGGGGTACTTCAGGCAGCAAAACAAAGATGTGACCGGCAAGAAATATAACGAGTCCGGCTATAAGACCACGCTGTTCCATACCTTCAAAGTTAATACCAGTATGCTGACCTCGCGCCCGGAAATTCGCTTCTATGCCACCTATATTAAAGCGAAGGATATCGACCTGGATAAGGCCGCGAATAACACCACCCACATTTTTGAAGACGGTAAAAACGATCAGTTTGCCGTAGGGGCGCAGGCGGAAATCTGGTGGTGAGACGATAACAGAACGGACACAACGTAAGAGGAATAACGATGAAACGACATGCCATTTATTTCGCCCTCGCGCTGGCGGGCGCGGCGTTCACCATTCAGGCGGCACCGTTGCCAGCGATGCCCGAGCCCTCCCTGCCGGTGAGCCACTTTATCACTCAGGTTAACGCGGATAAGAGTATCACTTACCGCCTGTTTGCCCCTGATGCCCGGCGGGTTTCGGTGGTGACAGGCGCCACGCCGGACACCTTTGTCTCGCACGACATGGCCAAAGCGGACCACGGGGTCTGGACATGGAAAAGCGAGCCAATGAAACCCAATCTCTATGAATACTATTTTGATGTGGACGGCTTCCGCTCGGTGGATACCGGCAGCCGCTATCAGAAGCCGCAGCGTCAGGTGAACACCAGCCTGATTCTGGTTCCCGGCAGTATTCTTGACGATCGCCCGGTCGCGCACGGCGATCTGCGCACCCTTACCTATCACTCGAAGGCGCTGAATGCGGAACGGCGGCTCTATGTCTGGACGCCGCCGGACTATAGCGGCAGCGGCGAGCCGCTGCCGGTGCTCTATTTCTATCATGGCTTTGGCGACAGCGGGCTGTCGGCCATCGATCAGGGGCGTATTCCGCAAATCATGGATAACCTGCTGGCGGAGGGCAAGATCAAGCCTATGCTGGTGGTGGTCCCGGATACCGAAACCGATACCCCGGAAGCCATCGCGGAAAACTTCCCGCCGCAGGAGCGACGCAAAACCTTCTATCCGCTGAATGCGCAGGCGGCGGATAAGGAGCTGATGCAGGACATCATTCCGCTGATCGATGCCCGGTTTAACGTGCGTAAAGATGCCGACGGTCGGGCGCTGGCTGGCCTCTCTCAGGGCGGGTATCAGGCGCTGGTTTCCGGGATGAATCATCTGGAGAGCTTTGGCTGGCTCGCCACGTTTAGCGGCGTCACGACCACCACGGTGCCGAATGCCGGTGTGGAAGCGCAACTGAAACATCCTGAGGCGATCAATAAACAGCTGCGTAACTTTACCGTGGTCGTCGGGGAAAAAGATTCCGTAACCGGCAAAGACATCGCGGGTCTGAAAAGCGAACTGGAAAAACAGAAGATCAACTTTGACTATCACGCCTATCCCGGCCTGAACCATGAAATGGACGTCTGGCGCCCGGCCTACGCGGAGTTTGTGCAAAAACTGTTTAAATAGCCGGTGGGGGCGTTTAGCCCCCGCTTTCCGCGAGTGAAGAAAGACAAGATGAAAGTGATTGTGTCCCAAGATGATGGAGAGATAGCCGGTCGCCAGCCGTCCTGTTCTGGGCTAGATCATAGCGCTACCGGGCTACCTTTGCTGCCAACCGTCGCCCGGCTGGGCGACGCCGGGGGCTAGCGAGTGATATCCCAACCGCGCGCTTTCCACAATGCCGGCAGCGCAGCCAGATCGGTAAAGGTCGTCACGTTGGGATGAGCGATGGGCGGGTTGTGCGGATCGGCGCAGAAGTAGAACACCTCCATGCCGGCGGCTATTCCCGATTGTGCACCTGCCCTGGAATCATCAACCAGAATGCAGTTCTCAACGTTAACGCTCATCGCCTTTGCGGCATGGAACATCAGCGCCGGATCGGGTTTCCAGCGCTGAATATCGTAGCCGCTGTACAACCGGTCAGCGAAATGGCGCAGCAGGCCGGTGCGGCCGAGAGAGTGTTGCATCTTACTGACCGGGCCATTGGAAACCACGCACATCGGGACGCTTACCGCATCCAGCAGCGCCTGGGCTCCGGCAATCACCTCCAGTTCGCTATCAAACAGGCGGGCGACTTCCGCACGGTAAATCGGCTCCAGAGTGGCCTTTTGCAGGTTAACGCCATGCTCGGCGTTGATGGTGTCGATTATTTCGTACAGTTTTACGCCTTTGAAGCGCTTAAAAATCTCTGCCAGCTCCAGCGTAATGCCAAATTCCTGGAACATGTGCACGTAGGCGCGGGAGCAAATCACCTCGCTGTCGACCAGCGTGCCGTCACAGTCAAAAAATACTGCTTCTGGTTGAGTCATAGCCATTCCATATTAACAAGTTTAACGTTTTCGTCATGTCCAATGCCGCGACGCAATCGTTGCCGTATAAGCAAAATAAATGAAAAAAATTACCATACAACCGCGCCTGGTGCTGTAATTTGGTATAGGATAGCGTCGAATTTTCCCTCCTTACGTTCGGAAACCGATAATGAGTCAACAACAAACCAGCCAGTCTTCTGGCCAGGGTCTGCTGGAGCGCGTATTTAAACTGCGCGAGCACGGCACCACGGTGCGCACGGAAGCCATCGCCGGTTTCACCACGTTCCTGACGATGGTGTATATCGTTTTTGTTAACCCACAAATTCTTGGCGTAGCGGGCATGGATACCAGCGCCGTGTTTGTGACCACCTGTCTGATTGCCGCTTTCGGCAGTATCCTGATGGGGCTGTTCGCGAACCTGCCGGTCGCCCTGGCGCCGGCGATGGGCCTGAACGCCTTTTTCGCCTTTGTGGTGGTGCAGGCGATGGGCCTGCCGTGGCAGGTCGGGATGGGCGCGATTTTCTGGGGCGCCGTCGGCCTGCTGCTGCTGACGATCTTCCGCGTACGCTACTGGATGATCGCCAATATTCCGCTGAGCCTGCGCGTGGGCATCACCAGCGGTATCGGTCTGTTTATCGGTATGATGGGCCTGAAGAACGCCGGGGTTATCGTCGCAAACCCGGAAACGCTGGTCAGCATTGGTCATCTGACCTCCCACAGCGTGCTGCTGGGCGTGCTGGGCTTCTTTATCATCGCGATTCTGGCGTCGCGCAACATTCATGCCGCGGTTCTGGTCTCTATCGTGGTGACCACCCTGCTGGGCTGGATGCTGGGTGATGTACACTACACCGGAATCGTCTCGGCGCCGCCGAGCGTGACTTCGGTGATCGGTCATGTCGATCTGGCGGGCTCCCTGAATCTGGGCCTGGCCGGGGTGATCTTCTCCTTTATGCTGGTCAACCTGTTTGACTCCTCCGGGACGCTGATCGGCGTGACGGATAAAGCGGGTCTGGCGGACGCCAACGGTAAATTCCCGCGCATGAAGCAGGCGCTGTTTGTCGATAGCGTCTCGTCGGTGGCAGGCTCCTTCATCGGCACCTCGTCGGTAACAGCGTATATCGAATCCTCCTCCGGCGTTTCCGTGGGCGGGCGCACAGGCCTGACCGCCGTGGTCGTCGGTATCCTGTTCCTGCTGGTTATCTTCCTCTCTCCGCTGGCGGGGATGGTTCCGGCCTATGCGGCAGCTGGCGCGCTGATTTACGTCGGTGTGCTGATGACCTCAAGCCTGGCGCGCGTGAAGTGGGATGACCTGACGGAAGCGGTACCGGCGTTTATCACCGCGGTGATGATGCCGTTTAGCTTCTCGATCACCGAAGGCATTGCCCTGGGCTTTATCTCCTACTGCGTGATGAAAATTGGCACCGGCCGTCTGCGCGACCTCAGCCCTTGCGTCATTATCGTCTCGCTGCTGTTTGTGCTGAAGATTGTCTTTATCGATGCACATTAATCCGCACGTATGATGAAAAAGCCCGGCATCGCTGCCGGGCTTTTTTTATGCTTTAACCCGCTGAATATAGTCGCCAAAGGCAGTCAGCTGGCCGCGCAGATGGTCGAGGGTGCTCTGATCGACCACTTCACCCGACTGCGGATCCACTTTGTTCTGGATCACGCCACCCATAAATTCCGGTTTATTCATCACCATCGCATCGAGGAACACCAGAATCTGCCGCAGATGATACTGGCAGCGCGCGCCGCCGATGGCACCCATAGAGCTGGTTTGAATCAGCACCGGCTTGCCGGACAGCGGCTGCTCGGGCAGGCGTGAAAGCCAGTCGATGGCGTTTTTCAGGCCGCCAGGCACGGAATAGTTATACTCGGGGGTGACAATCACCACGCCATCCGCCTCGCGGATCTGCTGCGCAATCTCCTGCACGCTCTGCGGGAATCCCTCTTCCTCCTGAATATCAGCATCGTACAGCGGAATATCGCCGATCGACGGCAGCGCGGAGATGTGCATACCCGCCGGCGCGATGCCGGGCAGGGTACGCGCGACCATTCCATTAAACGACCCTTTACGCAGGCTGCCGAGTAGCGTAACCACTTTCAAGGTATCTGACATGATTGCTCCTTTGGATCATGTTGCCGGCAAGACCGGTCAATTGAGGGATAAGGTTTTTTCCGTGGGCAGACTGGTAAAGCGCATCAGGCGGGCTGAGGGTTCGCGTGCGCGGCGCTGAGCGTCCGCCAGGCTGTGCCAGTCGCCTCCCTTAGCATCATACTCCCAGACCTTCAGCGGGCCGATATTCGGGGTAGCGGCAATCGACCACACCAGCAGCGATTCGGCGTCACAGACGGCTTCGATCGGCAGGCTGCCGGCGGTACGCAGGCGGCCGGAGCCAGGCAGCAGCTGCAGCTGCGTTGATGTCTCACCGGTCAGCTTCAGCACGCTGCGGCGCAGCGCCACCAGCTGGCTGCGCGCTTCGTCCGGGTCATGCTGAATGTTAATCCACAGATTCTCATTGTTACTGAAATTTTGCCGGTCGGCGTCGTGGCTGCGAACGGCGCGCTGCAGCTCCATGTCGAGGCCGCAATCCCCCTCGGTGGTCAGCGCCACGCCAACGATATTGCCAGTATAAGAGATAGAGAAGCGGGGAAGGTGACGATCGCTAAAAACCGGTCTGCCATTGGCTTCGTTAACGATTTCAGGCAGCTCGCTGATGCCGTAAAGCATAAACAGCAGTTCGGCGAGCAGCGACCGCGAAGCGCGAAAGCGGGCTTGCCGGTATTCAGGGAGCCGACGTGCGGATTGATGACAGGCCGCTGACAAACGTGTCGATAGCGGCTCCCCGGTACTGAGTATCCCTCGTGCAAAATGCGTTGCCATACGTCGCTCCGTGAGTAATGGTCTGAATAAAACGGCGGGCGCTATTATCGCCTGGTATTAACAGGTTTTAATGCCGAAATCCCCCCTTGAAAAGGGAATTTGTTTGAATTTTACAAATTCTTGCGCAAATAAGGTGCTATGGGCACGAAACAAGGCTTACAGCGTACCGGAATAGAGCGCTTTCAGCGTATCTCTAAGCCAGACAAGCTTCGGGTTGTAGCTGTTGCGTTTATGCCATAGCAAGGTGAAGGGGACGCGAAGCTTTTCCAGATGCTGCGGCTCCAGCGGCAGCGGTCGGGAGACCAGCGGTAGCTGGTGCTGCTGATTATAGTGCTGGCAGTAGCGCGGCGCGGTGGCCAGCATGGTGTGCTGCGGCTGGGCCGCCATAAAGAGGGATTGCTCAAACCCCGGCACGGTCAGCGCCACGTTACGTTTATGCCCCAGCTCCTGCAGCACGTCGTCCAGCGCCCAGGTATCGCGTTGTTCCCAGCAGATGGTGATATGCGGATAGCGTAAGAATGCCGCCAGATCCCACTCCTCCCTGAGTGCCGGATGATCGGCGCGCAGCCAGACCTGCGGCAGGTCGGTGAACAGCACATCAAAATCGATATACCACGGCAGCAGGCTTAGCAGCTCTCGCGACTGCGGATGGCTTTCGCGCCCGCAGAAGCCGATATCCACCTCGCCGCGAATGATGGCGTCTAGGGAGTCGTAGTCCCAGTTGCGCAAACGAATCAATGCCTGCGGATAGCGCTGATAGATGCGCTGGGAGAGGGTGTTAAACAGGATCATCAGCAGCGGCGTTTCCGCCGCCAGCTCGAACTTGAGGCCGCTCGGCATGGTGTGGTGCGGTTTATCGAGGATCTGGTTGCCCATCTGCATCCAGTCCGCCAGATCCTGCTCCATGCTGCTGACCAGCGGCGTGGGCGCCAGGCCCAGCGGCGTTTTGACAAACAGCGGATCGTCAAACCAGGCGCGCAGTTTGGCCAGCGACTTGCTCACCGCCGAGGGCGAAACGTTCATCCGCTTCGCCGTACGGGTAACGCTGAGCTCCTGGGTCAGGAGCTGCAGGCAGAGGAGTAAATTAAGATCGAGACTCGAAAGCGGCTTCTTCATCGTGTTGCGCAACCCGCGGTGGGGTAGCGACCAGTAGCAGAACAAGACTCACTATGCTACAGGCAATGAGTATCCCGATCAGCATATTCATTGCGCTGAGTCCGATGATAGCGGCGAGCCATATCCACAGCGACGAACCGCACACCTGCGCGATGCCGAGGGCCGAGCTGGCGACACCGGCGCGCAGCGTGAATGGCCCCAGGGCCTGGCTCATCGCGACGCCGAAGCCGACGGAGAAGCCGGCGCAAATCATGCCCAGCCCGACCAGGGTGACGGCCTGGTGGGTGGCGAGGCTCAGCGCCACGCCTGCCGCCAGGAACAGCAGCTGCGAGGTTATCATCAGGGTGCGCGGTTTAAACAGCGACAGGGCGAACGGCGTCGAGAAGGAGACCGCCATGCTGACCATCGCCATCAGCGCCATCGTCATGGAATAGGTGCCGCGATCGAACCCCATCTCCTCCATCATCAGTACCGGCGAGACGTTCACGTAGGTGAGGATCGCCGTTACGCTGAGGGTGGTGATGAGAATGCGGCTGAGGAAAAAGCGATTCAACAGCGATTCATCCGCGCCATGCTGCGGCATAGCCGTCTGCGGAGGCTCCGTCGGACGCGTCTCGCGCAGGATAAATACCGCCAGTAAACCCACCGTTACCCCCATGCCGATCATGGTGTAGAACAGACTCTGCCACGGGAATTTCAGCATGATCAGGTGGCCGAGCACCGGCGCCAGAACGGGGATGATGCAGGTAATGCCGTTGAGCAACGACAGCACTTTGGCCCGCCGACGGTCGTCCAGCGTATCGCGCAGAATAGCGAAAGCCACCACGTAGCAGCAGCCGGCGCCGATTCCCTGGATAAAGCGTCCGGTAAGGAAGTGGCTGCTGGTGTGCGCCTGCGCGCAGAGCAGGGAGGCGATAACAAAGATCGCCGCGCCCACAATGGCGACAGGCTTGCGCCCCGAGCGGTCGGCGATACGGCCAGCAAACAGCATCGCGGAGGCCATTCCGGCCAGATAGACCGAGAAGGCGATATGTAATTGCGCCTCGCTGGCTCCCAGATCCTGAGCAATACGCGGCAGGCCGACGAGATACATATCGATGCCGGAGGGATAGAGCAGAACCAGGGCAAAGCTGCAGAGAAGAAAGCGTGTCATGAGATCCTCGCGATGTGAATGGCGTTCAGCATAGTGAGATACGCTCCGCAAGACGAGTTGCCATTTGGACAACGCTATTTTCCTGGCAGGAAACGCGAACTAGCGGCCCCGGCGTCGCCAGACGCGGGCCATCCCTTCGCTTTCCGGCCGAACGCTTTCGAAGCCAAACTTCGCGTACAGCTCCGGAACATCCGCCACCAGCGTAACGTAGGCGCCGTCAAAGGCGTTCGCATCCAGCCAGGCGACCAGTTTCTCCATCACCAGCCGGCCAAGGCCCTTCCCCTGGTGAGCCGGATCGACGGCGACGTCGACAATGTCGAAATTAATCGCGCCGTCGCCGACGATGCGCCCCATGGCGATCGGCGTCTCCTGCCAGAGGATATGTACGCCATAACAGCTTTGCGGCAGCCCGGCTCTGGCGCCTTCTACGGGGCGCGGCGACATGCCCGCTACCACCCGCAGGTGGCAAAACGCTTCGGCGGAGGGCACCTTCTCGATCACGGTATATTCAACGGTCATGCTTTAGTCTCGTGGTTAGGGGGAGATAAAAGTAGAGAACGTTGCGCCGCAAAGGGCAAGAAAAAACCCGCATTAACGCGGCGCTAATGCGGGTGAGTGAACGTTTACGGACTAAACGTTATTTGCCGATACAGAAGCTGGAGAAGATGCGGCCCAGCAGGTCGTCGGAGGTGAACTCCCCGGTGATCTCGCTCAGCGCCTGCTGCGCGAGACGCAGCTCTTCCGCCAGCAGCTCGCCGGCCCAGGCGCCCAGCAGCTGGGCTTTGCCCTGCTGCAGATGGTTCGCCGCCTCTTCCAGCGCCTGCAGATGGCGACGGCGGGCGAGGAAGCCGCCTTCCATATTGGTATCGAAGCCCATGCTCTGCTTGAGGTGATTACGCAGCACCTCGACGCCTTCGCCGGTGCGTGCCGACAGGCGGATCAGTGAGTGGCCATTTACTTCGCTGATACCCAGCGCTTCGCCGGTAACATCGGCTTTATTGCGCACCACGGTAATCGGCAGTTTAGCGGGCAGGCGCTCGATAAAATCTGGCCAGATCTCCGCCGGGTCAACGGCGCTGGTGGTGGTGCCATCGACCATAAACAGCACCCGGTCAGCCTGCGCAATCTCCTGCCAGGCGCGCTCGATGCCGATACGCTCCACTTCGTCATTGGCGTCGCGCAGGCCCGCGGTATCAATGATATGCAGGGGCATGCCGTCGATATGGATATGCTCGCGCAGCACATCGCGGGTGGTGCCCGCAATGTCGGTGACGATCGCCGCTTCGCGGCCCGCCAGGGCGTTCAGCAGGCTTGATTTACCGGCATTTGGCCGCCCGGCGATCACCACTTTCATCCCTTCGCGCAGCAGACTGCCCTGACGGGCTTCGGCGCGGACGGCGTCGAGGTCGACCATCACCTCGTTCAGCTGGGCTTCAATTTTGCCGTCGGAGAGGAAATCAATTTCTTCATCCGGAAAATCAATCGCCGCTTCCACGTAGATGCGCAGGTGAGTGAGCGCTTCCACAAGGTGGTTCACCCGCGCGGAGAACGCCCCCTGCAGCGAGTTCAGCGCCGAGCGCGCCGCCTGTTCTGAGCTGGCGTCGATAAGATCGGCGATGGCCTCTGCCTGCGCCAGGTCGAGCTTGTCGTTAAGGAACGCGCGCTCGGAGAATTCGCCCGGTCTGGCGATGCGCAGGCCCGGCAGGGTCAGAATACGTTTGAGCAGCAGGTCAAGAATGACCGGGCCGCCGTGGCCCTGCAGCTCAAGCACATCTTCCCCGGTAAAGGAGTTCGGCCCGGGGAACCACAGCGCAATCCCCTGATCCAGCGGCGTACCGTCAACGTCGTTGAACGGCAGGTAGTCGGCATAGCGCGGCTTCGGCAGCTTGCCGAGTACCGCCTGCGCGACGTCGCGCGCTTTGAGGCCGGAGATACGCAGGATGCCCACACCCCCGCGTCCCGGTGGGGTTGCCTGGGCGACGATAGTGTCGTTATGGCTCATGGTGACTCTCTATGTAGATGTAAAAAAGGCGGTCCATTGACCGCCTTCTCTGGCATTAACGTTACCGTAACTACTCTAAATTATCCAGGTCGCAGATGCGTTGGCTTGAAGAATGAAGAGTATCAGGATTTCTTCTTCTCGCGGCTATGCAGGCCACGCTTCTCCAGACCACGGTAAATCAGCTGCTGCTGGATAATGGTCACCAGGTTGCTGACGATGTAGTACACCACCAGGCCAGACGGGAACCACAGGAAGAACACCGTGAAGATGACCGGCATAAAGGTCATGATCTTCTGCTGCATCGGGTCGGTCACGGTGGTCGGCGACATCTTCTGGATGAAGAACATCGTCGCGCCCATGATGATCGGCAGGATGTAGTACGGGTCTTGCGCAGACAGATCGTGGATCCACAGGATAAACGGCGCATGACGCAGTTCTACCGAGGCGCTCAGCATGTAGTACAGCGCAAGGAAGATTGGCATCTGGATAATCAGCGGGAAGCAGCCGCCCAGCGGGTTCACTTTTTCCGCTTTATACAGCGCCATCATCTCCTGGCTTTGACGTTGTTTATCGTCGCCCAGACGCTCGCGCATGGCCTGAATTTTCGGCTGCAGCATACGCATCTTCGCCATGGAGGTGTACTGCGCTTTGGTCAGCGGGTACATGATGCCACGAACGATAAAGGTGATGACGATAATCGAGAAGCCCCAGTTGCCGAGGAAGCCGTGAATGAATTTCAGCAGCTTGAACAGCGGTTGGGAGATGAACCACAGCCAGCCGTAGTCGACGGTCAGATCCAGGTGCGGCGCGACGGCAGCCATTTTGTCCTGAATCGCCGGGCCGACCCACAGCGTGCTCTGCAGTTTGTCGGTTTGACCAGGCTGCACCAGTACCGGCTGAGATTTATAGCCGATAGCGACAATGCCGTTGCCGAGGTTGGCGGTGTAGAAGTTATTCGTCCCGTTATTCTGCGGCACCCACGCGGTGGTGAAGTACTGCTGCAGCATGGCAACCCAACCGTTTTTGGTGCTGACGTTCAGGTTTTCATTGTCCAGGATGGTATCGAATTTGTATTTTTCGTATTTCGAATCCGCGGTGGAGAACGCTGCGCCACGGAAAGTATGCATCGTGGACAGGCCGCCGGTCTGCGTATCGCGACTGGACGGCAGCGCGGCGGTCTGCTTCAGCTGACCGAAGGTCGAGACTTCCAGCGGTTTCTCGCTGGCGTTCTGCACGCTATAACCCACGTTCACGGCATAATCACCGCGTTTCAGGGTGAAGGTCTTGGTGAAGACGTTGCCGGCTTTGTCGGTATAGGTCAGCGGAATAACGATTTCGTTCTGGCCATCAGCCAGTACATACGCATCTTTATCAGCGTTATACAGCGGACGCGGGCCGTTAGCCGGGTTATCCGGGCCGTCACGACCGGTTAAGCCGCTCTGCGCCTGGTAGATAAACTGTGGCGTAGTTTCCAGTAACTGGAACGGTTCAGTCGATTTCAGCGCTTTCGGGTAAGCCGGAAGCAGCGCTTGCTCAACATCACCACCGCGGGTGTTGATGGTCAGATCAAGCACATCAGTTTTAACCGTAATCAGTTTCCCCTGGCCACTGGCCGGTACGCCCTGGTCGGCGGCGCTACCCGCTGCTGTGGTCGTAGTCTGCGTGGTCTGCTGCTGGGGTTGCGGATTTTTGTCCTGCTCCCAGGCTTGCCAGATCATGAAAGACACGAACAACAAAGCGATGATAAGAAGATTGCGTTGCGAATCCATCGTTAGTGTTCTCTGGTATCAAATGGTCCAGGCGGGACGGGATCGTCACCACCAGGGTGTAAAGGGTGGCATTTTAATACGCGTTTCATCGTCAACCAACTGCCTTTTATCACTCCAAACCTGCGTAAGGCCTCAATTCCGTATTGAGAACAGGTTGGGGTGAAACGGCAATGCGGCCCGAGTAGCGGACTAATCAGGCGCTGATAAACTCGAATCAGGCCGATCAGGACCCGCGAGCCAGGCGACAATGGCGGCGCCATAATTTTTCCAACGCTTCCGAGAGAGCACGGTTATCGAGGTCGGCAACCCCTCTTTTCGCCACCACCACGAAATCCATTGGCGGGAGTTCATGTTGACGCAAACGAAAACTTTCACGCGTCAGACGTTTAATCCGATTGCGTTCATGTGCGCGTTTCACGTTTTTCTTGGCGACGGTGAGACCGATGCGGGGATGCCCCAGCGAATTCAGGCGGCCGAGGATGGTGATTTGCGGCGTGCCAGCCCGTTGTGGCTGCTGGAAGACGAAAGTGAAATGACTGGGAGTTAACAAGCGTAACTCCCTGGGAAATGCGAGCTTAACCACGCAGGGTTAGCTTTATTACTTGGAAACGGTCAGACGAGCGCGGCCTTTAGCACGACGACGTGCCAGAACCTGACGACCATTTTTAGTAGCCATACGAGCACGGAAGCCGTGAGAACGGTTGCGCTTCAGTACAGACGGTTGAAAAGTGCGTTTCATGGCGATTTCTACCTAAACTTGAATAAATTCACTGACTTTTGCGTAGACCCGAACGAACTTCGAACGACTTACGCCTCAGCGTGGGTGATTAAAGAGGCCGGATTGTAATAATTGTACACTCCGGAGTCAATTCTCTTTCCTTATTTCTCGCACCTCGTCGCACAAAAAATAAGCTGAGACGCGTGACGAAAACGGGCATTACGCGCCGGGTGGGGGATTATACGGCCTGGCCAGTAAAGCGCAAGGATCCTGAAGGATCTTTGTTAGATCGTTTCCGCCCAAAAGCGGCATAGCTCATTAATTTTTCCAATATGCGGCGGAAATCGTGCTTCACTCTTCCCAGGATCGATTACACTTACCCGGTTTCGATCCTTCCTGTGGATAAATCGGGAAGAATCTGTTGAGAAACACAAGATCTCTTTCTCAGTTTAGGCTATGATCCCCGGTCCCGATCGCGATCCACGGATCCGCAGCGGGAAATAACCGCAGATAGCGGTTCGCACGTCACCCCTTTTGTGCAGGGGCTTTTCGGCTAATGCAGGGTCTTGTCGACGTGTGCCAACAATCACGATTGTTTCAGTTTTTCTTTGATATCGATTTTATGTTCGAGTGGAGTCCGCCGTGTCACTTTCGCTTTGGCAGCAGTGTCTTGCCCGATTGCAGGATGAGTTACCAGCCACAGAATTCAGCATGTGGATCCGCCCATTGCAGGCGGAACTGAGCGATAACACGCTGGCACTGTATGCGCCAAACCGTTTTGTGCTCGACTGGGTAAGGGACAAATACCTCAATAATATCAATGGACTCCTCAATGATTTTTGCGGTGCGGACGCCCCGCAGCTGCGTTTTGAGGTGGGCGCTAAGCCCGCCAGCTCGCTGCAGAAAGGGGCGGTAAGCCCGGCCGCAGCGACTATCCCGGCGGCGCAGGTGCAGACCGCGCGCGTGGCGCCGACGATCGTGCGCCCTGGCTGGGATAATGTCCCGGCGCCGGCGGAGCCGACCTACCGTTCTAACGTTAACGTGAAACACACGTTTGATAACTTCGTCGAAGGTAAATCTAACCAGCTGGCCCGCGCGGCGGCGCGTCAGGTGGCGGATAACCCGGGCGGCGCCTATAACCCCCTGTTCCTCTACGGCGGAACGGGTCTGGGTAAAACCCACCTGCTGCACGCGGTGGGGAACGGTATCGTGGCGCGTAAACCGAACGCCAAAGTGGTCTATATGCACTCGGAGCGTTTCGTTCAGGACATGGTTAAAGCGCTGCAGAACAACGCCATCGAAGAGTTTAAGCGCTACTACCGATCCGTTGACGCCCTGCTGATCGATGACATTCAGTTCTTCGCTAATAAAGAGCGATCCCAGGAAGAGTTTTTCCACACCTTCAATGCCTTGCTGGAAGGTAATCAGCAGATCATTTTGACTTCGGATCGTTATCCCAAAGAGATCAACGGCGTTGAAGATCGTCTGAAATCCCGCTTCGGCTGGGGGCTGACGGTGGCGATCGAGCCGCCGGAGCTGGAAACCCGCGTCGCGATCCTGATGAAAAAAGCCGATGAGAACGACATCCGCCTGCCGGGCGAAGTGGCGTTCTTTATTGCCAAGCGCCTGCGCTCAAACGTGCGTGAACTGGAGGGGGCGCTGAACCGCGTTATCGCCAACGCCAACTTCACCGGCCGGGCGATCACTATCGATTTCGTGCGCGAAGCGCTGCGCGATCTGCTGGCGCTGCAGGAAAAACTGGTCACCATCGACAATATTCAAAAGACGGTGGCGGAGTACTACAAGATTAAGGTAGCGGACCTGCTGTCCAAACGCCGCTCCCGTTCGGTGGCGCGTCCTCGCCAGATGGCGATGGCGCTGGCCAAAGAGCTGACCAACCACAGCCTGCCGGAAATCGGCGATGCGTTTGGCGGCCGCGACCATACCACCGTGCTGCACGCCTGCCGCAAGATTGAGCAGCTGCGTGAAGAAAGCCACGACATTAAAGAAGATTTTTCCAATTTAATCAGAACATTATCCTCGTGACGCTATGAAATTTACCGTAGAACGTGAACATTTATTAAAACCGCTGCAACAGGTGAGCGGTCCGTTAGGTGGTCGTCCGACGCTGCCCATTCTCGGTAACCTGCTGCTTCAGGTCGCGGACGGCGCGCTGTCGCTGACCGGTACCGATCTTGAAATGGAGATGGTGGCGCGCGTGGCGCTGGTTCAGCCGCACGAAGCGGGCGCCACCACCGTTCCGGCGCGTAAATTCTTTGATATCTGCCGCGGCCTGCCGGAAGGCGCGGAGATCGCGGTGCAGCTGGAAGGCGAGCGCATGCTGGTGCGTTCCGGCCGCAGCCGCTTCTCGCTGTCGACCCTGCCCGCTGCCGACTTCCCGAATCTTGACGACTGGCAGAGCGAGGTGGAATTTACCCTGCCGCAGGCGACCATGAAGCGTCTGATCGAAGCGACCCAGTTCTCGATGGCGCACCAGGATGTTCGTTACTACTTAAACGGTATGCTGTTCGAAACCGAAGGCAGCGAACTGCGCACCGTCGCTACCGACGGCCACCGTCTGGCGGTCTGTTCGATGCCGCTGGAAGCGTCGCTGCCGAACCATTCGGTGATCGTGCCGCGTAAAGGGGTGATTGAGCTGATGCGGATGCTCGACGGCGGTGATACGCCGCTGCGCGTGCAGATCGGCAGCAATAATATCCGCGCCCATGTCGGCGATTTTATCTTCACTTCGAAGCTGGTTGATGGCCGTTTCCCGGATTATCGCCGCGTATTGCCGAAAAATCCGGATAAACACCTCGAAGCGGGCTGCGATATTCTGAAGCAGGCTTTTGCCCGCGCGGCGATTCTCTCCAATGAGAAATTCCGCGGCGTGCGGCTGTACGTTAGCGAAAATCAGCTGAAAATCACCGCCAATAACCCGGAGCAGGAAGAAGCGGAAGAGATTCTGGACGTGACCTACGCCGGCACGGAAATGGAGATTGGCTTCAACGTTAGCTACGTGCTGGATGTGCTGAACGCGCTGAAGTGCGAGAATGTGCGCATTCTGCTGACGGATTCGGTGTCGAGCGTGCAGATTGAGGATGCGGCTTCTCAATCCGCAGCCTACGTTGTTATGCCAATGCGGCTGTAGAATCGTAAAGGGGCTGGTTTACTTGCCATTTCGTCTTCCGGCAGTGCTCGAAATGCTCACGTACTTCGTGTACGCTCCGCTTTCTGCGCGCTGGCGGTAGACGAACTGGCTGCGACACCCACGCCCCTTGAATGATGATGAGCTGATATGTCGCTATCCCGACTGCTAATCAAAGACTTCCGCAATATTGAACATGCGGATCTCGCTTTATCTCCCGGCTTTAACTTCCTGGTTGGCGCGAACGGCAGCGGCAAAACCAGCGTGCTGGAAGCCATCTACACGCTTGGCCATGGCCGGGCGTTTCGCAGTTTGCAAATTGGCCGGGTGATCCGCCACGAGCAGGAGGCCTTTGTTCTGCATGGCCGTCTGCAGGGCGAAGAGCGGGAAACCGCCATCGGCCTGACCAAAGACAAACAGGGCGACAGCAAGGTGCGTATCGACGGCACCGACGGCCACAAAGTGGCGGAGCTGGCGCACCTGATGCCGATGCAGCTGATTACGCCGGAGGGGTTTACTTTACTCAACGGCGGCCCCAAATACAGAAGAGCATTCCTTGACTGGGGATGCTTTCATAACGAAGCCGGATTCTTCACCGCCTGGAGCAACCTGAAGCGCCTGGTCAAGCAGCGCAACGCCGCGCTGCGTCAGGTCAGCCGTTATGCCCAGCTGCGGCCATGGGATCTGGAATTAATCCCGCTGGCGGAGCAGATCAGCCGCTGGCGTGCCGAATACAGCGCCGCTATCGTCGAAGACATGGCGGATACCTGTCAGCAATTTTTACCGGAATTCTCGCTCTCTTTCTCCTTCCAGCGCGGCTGGGAAAAAGAGACCGACTACGCTGAAGTGCTGGAGCGGAATTTCGAGCGTGACAGAATGTTAACCTATACCGCCCACGGCCCGCATAAAGCGGATTTCCGTATTCGCGCCGACGGGGCGCCGGTGGAAGATACCTTGTCGCGCGGGCAGCTTAAGCTGCTGATGTGCGCCCTGCGTCTGGCGCAGGGCGAGTTCCTCACCCGCGTCAGCGGGCGGCGCTGCCTGTACCTGATAGATGATTTTGCCTCGGAACTCGATGATGCCCGCCGCGGTCTGTTATCCAGTCGCCTGAAAGCGACGCAGTCGCAGGTTTTCGTCAGCGCCATCAGCGCTGAGCACGTTATGGACATGTCGGACAAAAATTCGAAGATGTTCCGCGTGGAAAAAGGTAAAATAACGGATTAACCCAAGATTAAATGAGCGAGAAACGTTGATGTCGAATTCTTATGACTCCTCCAGTATCAAAGTCCTGAAAGGGCTGGATGCGGTGCGTAAGCGCCCGGGTATGTATATCGGCGACACGGATGACGGCACCGGTCTGCACCACATGGTATTCGAGGTTGTGGATAACGCTATCGACGAAGCGCTCGCGGGTTACTGCAAAGATATCGTGGTGACCATCCACAGCGATAACTCCGTCTCCGTCCAGGATGACGGCCGCGGCATCCCGACCGGCATTCACCCGGAAGAGGGCGTCTCCGCAGCGGAAGTTATCATGACCGTCCTGCACGCTGGCGGTAAATTCGATGATAACTCCTATAAAGTCTCCGGCGGTCTGCACGGCGTAGGCGTCTCGGTGGTTAACGCCTTGTCGCAGAAGCTGGAGCTGGTTATCCAGCGCGATAACAAAGTGCACAAGCAGATGTATGAGCACGGTGTGCCGCAGGCGCCGCTGGCCGTGACCGGCGAGACCGACAAAACCGGCACCATGGTGCGTTTCTGGCCGAGCCTGGAAACCTTCACCAACGTCACCGAGTTTGAATACGATATCCTGGCGAAACGCCTGCGCGAACTGTCGTTCCTGAACTCCGGAGTCTCTATCCGCCTGCGCGATAAGCGCGACGGCAAAGAAGATCATTTCCACTACGAAGGCGGCATCAAGGCGTTCGTTGAGTATCTCAACAAGAACAAAACGCCGATCCACCCGAATATCTTCTATTTCTCTACTGAAAAAGACGGTATCGGCGTGGAAGTGGCCCTGCAGTGGAACGACGGCTTCCAGGAAAATATTTACTGCTTTACCAACAACATTCCGCAGCGTGACGGGGGGACTCACCTTGCCGGCTTCCGCGCGGCGATGACCCGTACCCTCAACGCCTACATGGACAAAGAGGGCTACAGCAAAAAAGCGAAAGTCAGCGCCACCGGCGACGACGCCCGTGAAGGCCTGATTGCCGTGGTATCGGTGAAAGTGCCGGATCCGAAGTTCTCCTCGCAGACCAAAGACAAGCTGGTCTCCTCCGAGGTGAAATCGGCGGTTGAGCAGCAGATGAACGAACTGCTGAGCGAATACCTGCTGGAAAATCCGTCCGATGCGAAAATCGTGGTCGGCAAAATTATTGACGCCGCGCGCGCGCGCGAAGCCGCGCGTCGTGCCCGTGAGATGACCCGCCGTAAAGGCGCGCTGGATCTGGCTGGCCTGCCGGGCAAACTGGCGGACTGCCAGGAACGCGACCCGGCGCTCTCCGAACTGTACCTGGTGGAAGGGGACTCCGCGGGCGGCTCTGCGAAGCAGGGGCGTAACCGCAAGAATCAGGCGATCCTGCCGCTGAAGGGCAAAATCCTCAACGTTGAGAAAGCCCGCTTCGACAAGATGCTCTCTTCCCAGGAAGTGGCCACGCTGATCACCGCTCTGGGCTGCGGCATCGGCCGCGATGAGTACAACCCGGACAAACTGCGCTATCACAGCATCATCATCATGACCGATGCGGACGTCGACGGCTCGCACATTCGTACCCTGCTGTTGACCTTCTTCTATCGTCAGATGCCGGAGATCGTCGAGCGCGGCCATGTCTATATTGCTCAGCCGCCGCTGTACAAAGTGAAGAAAGGCAAGCAGGAACAGTATATTAAAGACGACGAAGCGATGGATCAGTATCAGATTGCCATCGCCCTCGACGGCGCCACCCTGCATACCAACGCCAATGCGCCAGCGCTGGCGGGCGAACCGCTGGAAAAACTGGTTGCTGAGTTTAACGCCACCCAGAAAATGATTGGCCGCATGGAGCGCCGCTTCCCGAAAGCGCTGCTGAAAGAGCTTATCTATCAGCCGACCCTGACCGAGGCCGATCTGGCGGACGAACAGAAGGTGACCCGCTGGGTGAACACACTGGTCTCCGAGCTGAATGAGAAAGAGCAGCACGGCAGCCAGTGGAAATTTGATCTCCATGAGAACAAAGAGCTGCAGCATTTTGAACCGGTTATTCGCGTTCGTACCCACGGCGTGGATACCGACTATCCGCTGGATAATGAGTTCATTATGGGGCCGGAATATCGCCGTATCTGTACCCTGGGCGAGAAACTGCGCGGCCTGATGGAAGAAGATGCTTACATCGAGCGCGGCGAACGCCGTCAGCCGGTAGCCAGCTTTGAGCAGGCTCTGGACTGGCTGGTGAAAGAGTCCCGTCGCGGCCTCTCTATCCAGCGCTATAAAGGTCTGGGCGAGATGAACCCGGATCAGCTGTGGGAAACCACCATGGATCCGGACAGCCGCCGTATGCTGCGCGTGACCGTCAAGGACGCGATTGCCGCCGACCAGCTGTTCACTACCCTGATGGGTGATGCCGTTGAACCGCGTCGCGCGTTTATCGAAGAGAACGCCCTGAAAGCGGCGAATATCGATATCTAAGCCGTGTGTTCCCCCGGCGCGAGTTTGACCGGGGTAACGGAATGTCTGAGCCCGGTCGCATAGCGCGACCGGGCTTTTCTTTGCCAGTAAAAGGGGAATCCTCTGCTGCGGTTCCATCCCCCTTTCTGGCCGACACTTTTACTGTTTTTTGAGCGGAATCGCGTTAGCATGAGGGAAGACTCATCTTACCCGGGGATCCTATGGCTATTAAACTGATTGCAATTGATATGGACGGCACGCTGCTGCTGCCCGATCACACTATCTCTCCCGCCGTTAAAAACGCCATTGCCGCCGCCCGTGAAAAAGGGGTGAACGTGGTGCTGACCACCGGCCGCCCTTACGCGGGTGTCCACAGCTATCTGAAAGAGCTGCATATGGAACAGCCGGGTGATTACTGCATCACCTACAATGGCGCGCTGGTGCAGAAAGCCGGGGACGGCAGCACCGTCGCACAAACCGCGCTGAGCTATGACGACTATCGCTTCCTCGAACAGCTCTCCCGCGAAGTCGGCTCCCACTTCCACGCGCTCGATCGCAATACGCTGTATACCGCGAATCGCGATATCAGCTACTACACGGTGCATGAATCCTATGTGGCGACCATCCCGCTGGTGTTCTGCGAAGCAGAAAAGATGGACCCTGAGATCCAGCTGCTGAAGGTAATGATGATCGATGAGCCGGCGATCCTCGACAAGGCCATCGCCCGTATCCCGGCGGAAGTGAAAGAAAAGTACACCGTGCTGAAAAGCGCGCCTTACTTCCTCGAAATACTGGATAAACGCGTCAATAAAGGCACCGGCGTGAAGTCGCTGGCCGATGCGCTGGGTATCAAACCGGAAGAGATTATGGCGATAGGCGATCAGGAAAATGATATCGCGATGATTGAATTTGCCGGCGTCGGCGTGGCGATGGATAACGCCATTCCGGCGGTCAAAGAAGCGGCGAACTTCATTACCAAATCGAACCTCGATGATGGCGTCGCCTTCGCTATTGAAAAATACGTTTTAGCGTAAGCTTCCTTCAGGTCCGGCGTTCGTCGGGCCTGTCTTCTCTTTTTTCATGAACAGATGTTAATCCGCATTTAAATCCCTTATTCCGCACAGGGGATTCTATAAGCTACCCGCCCTCTTTTTTTGCAATTCAGAACTAACATCAGATTTTTCATGAATAAACGCCATTATTTGATGTTGGTTACGCTGCCATTCGCCTCTGTTCAGATTTGCGCGGCCGCGGAACCAACGACGCCGCTCGAACCAGCGTATGCCTATCACGGCGCCGAGCCCGCGGATCTGCCGGCGCCAGAAAGTCGCCAGCCTGCGGCGACAGCATCGTCTTCGCTACTCCCTTTGCTAGGCGACGAGGCCAGAAAGCGTGGCTACGTCCTGCCGCTGCCGTTTGGCGTCAGCATTAACTATATGGATATGCGGCAGAATATTAATGTCGACAGCATTAGCTTCACCGGCCTGTCGCTGGACGGACGCAATATCGATTGCGGTAAGGATCCTGTTTGCAAACGCGCCGTGAAGCACATTTTCGGAAATGGGCCGGTCTCGCTGGACAACGCCTTCCAGATTGGCGTCGGTAATACGCGGGAAAGCAGCAAAACCGAGACGCTCAAGCTGGATGCCTGGCTGCTGCCGTTTATGAATGTTTATGGTCTCGTCGGACACACCGAGGGGCACTCCATTTCGCAGATTGCCGTCGGGCTGAAGGGGCCGAACGGCAAAGTGGTGCCGATGCCGGGGATGCAGGACCTCGACTTTCGCCTCGATTTTAAAGGCACCACCTATGGGATGGGCACCACGCTGGTGGGCGGCATCGGCAACTGGTTTACCGTACTGGACGCTAACTACACCCAGACGCGCTTTGATATCCTCGACGGCAGCATCGATGCGTTTACCTTTTCGCCGCGCGTAGGCTATCGTTTCAATACGCCATCGGTCGATGCGCTACATCTCCCGGCCGGAAAGCTGAATCTATGGGTCGGCAGCATGTATCAGGACGTGCAGCAAGAGTTTAAGGGTAGCCTTAACGATCTCTCGATGCCGTCGCCGATGCTGCAAAACATGGTCAACCTGGCCAACCAGGACAATCATGGCCGCTTTGATGTGAAACAGCATCTGCAGTCGCCGTGGAACGTGCTGGTGGGAGCGCAGTATGAGCTGACGCAGAATTTTAATATCACCACGGAGTTTGGTTTTGCCGAGCGTAACAGCTTCTTTATCTCCGGCGAGTATCGCTTTTGAGCCGACCGCTTAACCCTGTTCTGTTGCTTCTGACATGGGCGCTATGCGCACCGGTCCAGGCGCAGGCCATCAGCCGCGAGCAAATCGACGGCTGGCTGCAGCATCTCGGCGCCAGCGATGAATTCGACGCCAGCAAAGGCATTGACTGGGGCGTGATGCCCGGTCCGTTCTATACGCCGGAGCTGGGGCTGGGCATCGGCACTGCCGTCGTCGGTCTCTACCGTCCCGATCCGCAGGATACCACCAGCCAGAATTCCACGCTGACGCTCAGCGGCTACGCCAGCTCCACCGGCGCCTTCGGCCTTAGCGTGAAAAACTACGCTTTTTTTGACCACGACCGATGGCGAATTTTTGTTGAAGGTTCGATGGCCAACACCCCGACGTATTTCTGGGGACAAGGCTTTCATGCCGGCGATAAAGACAACGAAAAAGAGAAATATACCGCCCAGGTGCTGACCCTGCGCCCGACGGTCTACCGGCAGCTTATCGACAATGTTTATCTCGGCGCCGGATGGTCGCTGGCGGCGCAGAATGCCGATGAGATGGACCATAACGATCTGCCGAAAATTGAAAATACCCCGCAGGGGCCGTCGGTATTCAGCTCGGGCGCCAGCGTCGCGCTCAACTGGGACGATCGCGACTTCGTCCCCAATCCGCGCCGGGGTCAGTATGCCAACTTCCGTTACACCCACTATGCGCCCGGCTTAGGCAGCGATACCCGCTTTGACGAATTTCAGCTGCACTATAGCCATTATCATGCCCTCAGCGAGAAGAGCGTCCTCGCCTGGGAGGCCGATGGCGCTTTCACCCAGGGCGATGTGCCGTGGAGCATGATGCCCCTGCTGGGCAGCGATGAGCGGATGCGCGGCTACTATCAGGGGCGTTATCGCGACAAAAACGTCGTTAGCAGCCAACTGGAATACCGCCGGCAGCTCACCTGGCGACACGGGATTGTGGCCTGGGCCGGGGCGGGAACCATGGGGCCATCCATGGATTCCCTGAATGACGGACGCTGGCTGCCTTCGGCGGGCGTCGGCTACCGCTTTGAATTCAAACCTCGCGTTAACGTTCGCCTCGACTACGGTATCGGCAAAGGCAGCAGCGGCTTTTACTTCCAGGTCGGCGAAGCGTTTTAACGCGTCCTCCCCTTCTTTTTCTCTCTTATCGCCTCTTGCCAGGGCTGCTGCGTTTTAATTTTCATGGATTGTTCTTTTTGTGATCCAAATTGTAGTACAACACAATAATATTGTACTACAGTATGCTCATGTTGATAACGTACAGCATCACGTTAGTAGTACAAACATGAGGCGAAATTCAGCAGCGACGGTAAAGTAGAGCAGTACACATAGAGCACAAGGACTCTCCATGACTCTCAATAAGACCGATCGCATTGTGATCTCGCTGGGAAGACAAATCGTCAGCGGTAAATACGTTCCCGGTTCGGCGCTTCCGGCCGAAGCGGAACTCTGTGAGGAGTTTGAAACCTCGCGCAACATCATCCGCGAAGTGTTTCGTTCCCTGATGGCGAAGCGGCTGATTGAAATGAAGCGCTATCGCGGCGCGTTTGTCGCCTCCAGAAACCAGTGGAACTACCTCGATACCGAGGTGCTGCAGTGGGTACTGGAAAATGACTATGACCCGCGTCTTATCAGCGCCATGAGTGAAGTGCGCAACCTGGTTGAACCCGCCATCGCACGTTGGGCGGCGGAACGCGCCACCTCAAGCGATCTGGCGGAAATCGAGTCGGCGCTGAATGACATGATTGCTAATAACCAAAACCGGGATGCCTTTAATGAAGCGGATATTCGCTACCACGAGGCGGTGCTGCAGTCAGTACATAATCCGGTTTTGCAGCAGCTTAGCGTGGCGATCAGTTCGCTGCAGCGGGCGGTATTTGAACGGACCTGGATGGGCGATGAAGGCAACATGCCGAAAACGCTCCAGGAACATAAAGCGCTATTTGACGCCATTCGGCATCAGGATAGCGACGCGGCAGAGCAGGCGGCGTTGACGATGATCGCCAGCTCGACACGAAGGCTCAAGGAAATCACATGACGGCTCGCTACATCGCAATAGATTGGGGATCGACGAATTTACGCGCCTGGCTGTACCAGGGCGAAGAATGCCTGGAAAGCAGGCAATCTGAAGCAGGCGTAACGCGCCTGAATGGTCGATCTCCCGCTGCGGTGTTAGCGGAAATCACACAATACTGGCGCGATGGCGCCACACCGGTGGTGATGGCAGGTATGGTCGGTAGCAACGTGGGCTGGAAAATTGCCCCTTATTTGCCGCTTCCTGCCGCTTTCTCGGATATTGGCCAGCAGTTAACTGCCGTTGGCGACAATATCTGGATAATTCCCGGCCTTTGCGTTTCCCGTGATGATAACCATAACGTCATGCGCGGGGAAGAAACGCAACTGCTGGGCGCACGCGCCTTAGCCCCTTCGTCTGTCTATGTGATGCCAGGAACCCACTGCAAATGGGTACTGGCCGATCGCCTGCAAATTCACGATTTTCGTACCGTTTTGACCGGTGAGTTGCATCATCTGTTGCTTCAGCACTCGCTGGTGGGCGCCGGCTTGCCGCCGCAGGAAACGTCCGCCGACGCATTCGCGGCCGGTCTGCTGCGCGGTATCAACAACCCCGCCGTCCTGCCGCAGCTGTTTGAAGTGCGCGCTTCGCACGTGCTGGGCGCGCTGCCTCGCGAGCAGGTTAGCGAATTTCTTTCCGGCCTGCTGATTGGCGCTGAAGTGGCCACCCTCAGCGCCACGTTCGCCGGAGAGCAGGCGATTACCCTCGTCGCCGGGTCATCGTTAACGTCCCGCTATCAGCAGGCATTCCGCGCCATTGGCCGCGAAGTCACTGCGGTTGCGGGCGATACGGCATTTCAGACAGGAATAAGGAGCATCGCTTATGCAGTGGCAAACTAACCTTCCGCTTATCGCTATTCTGCGCGGTATTACGCCAGACGAGGCGCTGGCTCACGTTGGCGCCGTTATCGACGCCGGTTTCGACGCGGTCGAAATCCCGCTGAACTCGCCGCAGTGGGAGAAAAGTATTCCGCATGTCGTCGACGCTTACGGCGAGCAGGCGCTTATCGGCGCGGGCACCGTGCTGCAACCGGAGCAGGTCGATCGGCTGGCGGCCATGGGCTGTCGGCTGATTGTGACGCCAAACATTCAACCGGAAGTGATCCGGCGAGCGGTGGGTTACGGCATGACCGTATGTCCAGGCTGCGCCACCGCCAGCGAAGCTTTCAGCGCGCTCGATGCCGGCGCGCAGGCGCTGAAAATTTTCCCGTCATCGGCTTTTGGCCCGGATTACATCAAAGCGTTGAAAGCCGTGCTGCCACCGGAAATTCCGGTCTTTGCCGTCGGCGGCGTGACGCCGGAAAACCTGGCGCAGTGGATTAAAGCCGGCTGTGTGGGGGCTGGGCTGGGGAGCGATCTCTATCGTGCCGGCCAGTCGGTTGAACGTACCGCGCAGCAGGCAGCCGCATTCGTAAAAGCGTATCGAGAGGCAGTGAAATGAAAATAACCAATATCACCACGTACCGTTTACCTCCGCGTTGGATGTTCCTGAAGATTGAAACCGATGAAGGCATCGTCGGCTGGGGAGAACCGGTGATTGAAGGGCGCGCCCGAACGGTGGAAGCCGCCGTTCATGAATTTGGCGATTATCTGATTGGTCAGGATCCGGCGCGGATTAATGACCTGTGGCAAGTGATGTACCGCGGCGGCTTTTATCGCGGCGGTCCGATTATGATGAGCGCCATCGCCGGTATTGACCAGGCGTTATGGGATATTAAAGGTAAGGTCCTGAATGCCCCGGTCTGGCAACTGATGGGCGGGCTGGTGCGCGACAAAATTAAAGCCTACAGCTGGGTGGGCGGCGACCGCCCCGCCGAAGTGATTGACGGGATTAAGAAGCTGCGCGGCATTGGTTTCGATACCTTTAAATTAAACGGCTGCGAAGAGATGGGCATCATTGATAATTCCCGCGCGGTTGATGCCGCGGTGAATACCGTGGCGCAAATCCGCGAAGCGTTTGGCAATGAAATTGAGTTTGGCCTCGATTTTCATGGTCGGGTAAGCGCGCCGATGGCCAAAGTATTAATTAAAGAGCTGGAACCATATCGCCCTTTATTTATTGAGGAGCCGGTATTAGCCGAGCAGGCGGAATATTATCCGCGGCTGGCGGCGCAAACCCATATCCCTATTGCCGCCGGCGAACGTATGTTTTCGCGTTTTGAATTTAAACGGGTCCTTGAAGCGGGCGGGGTGGCTATTTTACAACCCGATCTGTCGCACGCAGGCGGTATTACCGAATGCTATAAAATTGCCGGCATGGCGGAAGCCTATGACGTTGGGCTGGCGCCGCACTGTCCGCTGGGGCCGATCGCACTGGCAGCCTGTCTGCACGTTGATTTCGTTTCGCATAACGCGGTCTTCCAGGAGCAGAGCATGGGGATCCACTACAACAAAGGCGCCGAACTGCTTGATTTTGTGAAAAACAAAGAAGATTTCAATATGGAAGGCGGCTTCTTTAAACCATTGACGAAGCCGGGGCTGGGCGTGGAAATTGATGAGGCCCGCGTGATTGAGTTAAGTAAAAACGCGCCGGACTGGCGAAACCCGTTGTGGCGGTATGAGGATGGCTCTGTCGCCGAATGGTAAATGCGCGTCATACTTCGCGCTGGTGATGCGTTGGCTGCATTTTCTTACCCTGGTCACATACTATTTTATGATCCCAGGGATGCGAAAATTTGCCGCCTTTCCCTAGCACAAATTATTTAGCGCATCGCAACATAGTTATTAATACAAAACAAAAACACCCTCTGTAAATTACCGGGCATGGTGAGCGGCTTCGCTATGCCCAAAATCTGGAGACAGATTGCGATGGATATTTCAGTTACCGCTGTAAAAACCGGGCGTCGCCGTTATCTGACGCTCATCATGATCTTTATTACCGTGGTTATTTGTTATGTTGACCGCGCCAACCTCGCCGTCGCCTCGGCGCATATTCAGGAGGAGTTTGGTATTAGCAAAGCGGAAATGGGCTACGTATTTTCCGCCTTTGCCTGGCTGTATACCCTCTGCCAGATCCCGGGCGGTTGGTTCCTTGACCGCGTGGGGTCCCGGCTTACCTACTTTATCGCCATCTTTGGCTGGTCTGTAGCCACGTTGCTACAAGGCTTCGCCACCGGCTTAATGTCGCTCATAGGCCTGCGCGCTATCACCGGGATCTTCGAAGCACCAGCCTTTCCAACCAATAACCGCATGGTGACCAGCTGGTTCCCGGAACATGAACGCGCCTCCGCCGTCGGGTTTTATACCTCGGGGCAATTTGTTGGCCTGGCTTTCTTAACGCCGCTGCTGATTTGGATCCAGGAGCTATTGAGCTGGCACTGGGTGTTTATTGTTACCGGCGGTATCGGCATTATCTGGTCGCTGATCTGGTTCAAGGTTTATCAACCGCCGCGGCTGACCAAAAGCATCAGCAAAGCCGAACTCGACTATATTCGCGACGGCGGCGGCCTGGTGGATGGCGATGCGCCGGTGAAGAAAGAGGCGCGTCAACCGTTATCGAAAGCAGACTGGAAGCTGGTCTTTCATCGCAAGCTGGTCGGTGTTTACCTTGGGCAGTTTGCGGTAACCTCGACGCTGTGGTTCTTCCTGACCTGGTTCCCGAACTACTTAACCCAGGAAAAAGGCATTACCGCGCTGAAGGCCGGTTTTATGACCACGGTGCCCTTCCTCGCTGCGTTTTTTGGCGTCCTGCTCTCTGGTTGGCTGGCGGATAAACTGGTGAAAAAAGGCTATTCGCTGGGCGTGGCGCGTAAAACGCCGATCATCTGCGGACTGCTGATCTCCACCTGCATCATGGGGGCGAACTACACCAACGACCCGGTATGGATTATGGCGCTGATGGCGCTGGCATTCTTCGGTAACGGTTTTGCCTCCATTACCTGGTCGCTGGTCTCATCCCTGGCGCCGATGCGCCTGATCGGTCTAACCGGAGGCGTGTTTAACTTTGTTGGCGGCCTGGGGGGGATCACCGTACCGCTCGTGATTGGCTATCTGGCGCAGGATTACGGCTTTGGCCCGGCGTTGGTCTATATCTCCGTGGTGGCGCTGATAGGCGCGCTGTCTTATATCCTGCTGGTCGGCGATGTGAAACGTGTAGGCTAAATTTTTGCGATACGCTACCCTGATGCGTAAGTCTCGCATCAGGGTATCGTTATGAAACAAGTCACTTTTGCTCCCCGTCATCATCAGCTTACCAATGTTAATACCTGGACCCCCGACAGCCAGTGGCTGGTGTTCGACGTCCGCCCGTCCGGTGCGTCGTTCACCGGCGAGACCATTGAGCGAGTGAACGTAAACAGCGGCGCGGTGGAGACCATTTATCGTGCCACGCAAGGCGCGCACGTGGGCGTGGTGACCGTGCATCCAACCCAGGAGCGCTACGTGTTCATTCACGGCCCCGAGCGGCCGGATGCGCAATGGCAGTATGATTTTCATCACCGCCGCGGGGTGGTGGCCTTTCAGGATACCGTCGAGAATCTGGACGCCATGGACATCACTGCCCCTTACACCCCCGGGGCGCTGCGCGGCGGCAGCCACGTCCATGTCTATAGCCCCAACGGCCAGCTGGTCAGTTTTACCTACAACGATCATGTGCTGCACGAGCGCGACCCGGCGCTGGATCTGCGCAACGTCGGCGTGGCCGCGCCGTATGGACCCGTGACGCCGCCGGGCCACCATCTGCGCGAATATGGCGGCAGCCACTGGTGCGTGCTGGTGAGCCGCACGACGCCAACTCCCGCGCCGGGCAGCGATGAGATTAATCGCGCCTATGAAGAGGGCTGGGTCGGGAACCATGCGCTGGCGTTTATTGGCGATACGCTGGCGGAAAACGGCGACAAAGTCCCGGAGCTGTTTATTGTCGATCTGCCGCAGGATGAAGCCAGCTGGAAGCAGCCCGGCGGGGAGCCGCTGGCCGGTACCGCAACCACGATGCCCGCGCCGCCGGCGGGCGTCAGTCAGCGTCGTTTGACCTTCACCCACCATCGCCGTTATCCGGGGCTGGTGAATATTCCACGTCACTGGGTGCGCGCCAATCCACAGGCTACGAGCATCGCCTTCCTGATGCGCGACGACGCCGGTGAGGTGCAGCTGTGGCTGATTTCCCCACAGGGGGGCGAGCCGTGGCAGTTGACGCATCACACGTCGGGTATCCAGTCAGCGTTTAACTGGCATCCGTCGGGAGAGTGGCTGGGCTTTGTACTGGAGGGGCGGATTGCCTGCTGTCATGCCGGCACAGGCGACATCACCTTTTTAACCGAGGCGCATGCTCATGCGCCCTCGGCGGACGCGATCGTCTTTTCGCCAGACGGTAAACAGATTGCCTGGATGGAGGAGGTGGACGGTTATCGCCAGCTGTGGGTCACGCAGACCGGGCGATTACTTACTGGGCAGGCATCGGCGCTGGCGGGATCACCGAGTTGGTCGCCAGCGTGGCCTTCTCGCTCTTTTCGACCCGAGATTTGATTGAGCTGTCGGTGCGGAACATATCCCACGGCAGCAGCAGGGTATCCATGACGGCGGTGAACGGCATGTCCAGCGCCACCAGCGATTTCACACCCCAGTTGGTATTGTTGTCCCCCAGCGTTTGCGCACTGGATCGCGTGCCCGGATAGGTTCCCTCTTTGCCACCGGTATGTGACATTACGCTGGAGCAACCGCTCAGGCTTATTATCCCGCTGAACAGGACCAGCTTTAACAGTCGTCTGCTTTTCATTGTTCTTCCATCGTCGTTTCGGGCGTTGAGATAACCTTTTAGCGGTTATATCGGGCCATCCCGTGAATGCATAGCGTTATTGCGCCGCACTGTGGCGGGCATCGCACTTTGCTTTTTGTGCTCCTCCCCCCAGTCTAAGCAATCATCGGCAAACTGCAAAAAAAAACGCCCTCAATCCCTTGAAAAGCACGGGGAGAAACCCATTTTATAGGTGTAACCCACTGAGAATACGCCTGAGGGGTATTCCGGATTACCGCGGCCTGTCCACGATGGAAGGTCATTTGATTCTCGCTGATTTTCAGGAGCTATTTATTATGCGTAACTTCGATCTCTCCCCGCTTTATCGTTCAGCCATTGGTTTCGACCGCCTGTTTAACCTGCTGGAAAACAATCAAAGCCAGAGCAATGGCGGCTACCCTCCGTATAACGTCGAGCTGGTAGACGAAAACCACTATCGCATCGCTATCGCGGTGGCTGGCTTTGCTGAAAGCGAGCTGGAGATCACCGCCCAGGACAATCTGCTGATCGTCAAAGGCGCCCACGCTGCCGAGCAGAAAGAGCGTACCTACCTGTATCAGGGGATCGCCGAGCGTAACTTCGAGCGCAAATTCCAGCTGGCGGAAAACATTCATGTCCGCGGCGCCAACCTGGTAAACGGTCTGCTGTATATCGATCTGGAACGGATGATCCCGGAAGCGAACAAGCCGCGCCGTATCGAAATCAACTAATTGTCCCTCTCAGGCCGCGTGGCGGCCTGATGTAACAACCTGCTCGCCGTCAGGGAGCATATGCGAATTCGCGCAATTCGCAGATATTCACTCGCTTCACAGAAGGAGAAAACAGTATGCGTAACTACGATTTATCCCCCCTGCTGCGTCAATGGATCGGTTTTGACAAACTGGCCAGCGCCCTGCAAACCGCCGGCGAAAGCCAGAGCTTCCCGCCCTATAACATCGAAAAAAGCGACGATAACCACTACCGCATTACCCTTGCGCTGGCCGGTTTCCGTCAGGAAGATCTGGATATTCAGCTGGAAGGCACCCGCCTGGTGGTAAAAGGCACGCCGCAGCAGCCGGAAAAAGAGACCACCTGGCTGCACCAGGGGCTGGTGAGCCAGGCCTTCAGCCTGAGCTTCACCCTCGCCGACAACATGGAGGTCTCTGGCGCGACCTTCACCAACGGTCTGCTGCATATCGATCTGACCCGCCATGAGCCTGAGCAGATCGCCCCGCAGCGCATCGCCATCAGCGAACGACCGGCGTTAAATAGCTAATAAAGCAACCTATTGATAAAGCCCCGATTTTCGGGGCTTTTTTGTGCCGGTCTGTTTGCTGGTATTGTGCGCCAGGCTGCATACAACCCGTGTGGCAGCGGTCATAATCCCTGTTAATAATAATGTTATTCACAGGGACGATACCATGAGTGAGATAGCATTGACGGTCAGCGTACTGGCGCTGGTGGCGGTGATTGGGCTGTGGATCGGCAATGTCAAAATCCGCGGCGTCGGCTTTGGTATTGGCGGCGTGTTGTTTGGCGGCATTATCGTCGGCCACTTTGTCGATCAGGCGGGAGTCGCCCTCAGCAGCCCGATGCTGCATTTTATTCAGGAATTCGGCTTGATCCTGTTTGTCTACACCATCGGTATCCAGGTGGGGCCGGGCTTTTTCGCCTCGCTGCGGGTCTCAGGCCTGCGGCTCAATCTTTTCGCTATCCTGATCGTGATTCTTGGCGGCCTGGTCACGGCGGTGCTGCATAAACTGTTCAATATTCCTCTCCCGGTGGTGCTTGGCATCTTCTCCGGCGCGGTGACCAACACGCCGGCGCTGGGGGCCGGGCAGCAAATCCTGCGCGATCTCGGGGTGCCGTTCGAGGTGGTCGATCAGATGGGGATGAGCTATGCGATGGCGTATCCGTTCGGCATCTGCGGCATTCTGCTGACCATGTGGCTGGTGCGCCTGTTCTTTCGCATCAATGTCGAGAAAGAGGCCCAGCAATTTGAGGAGAGCAGCGGCAACGGCCATGCCCATTTGCACACCATCAATGTGCGGGTGGAGAACCCCAACCTCAACCAGATGGCGATTCAGGATGTGCCGATGCTCAACAGCGACAATATCGTCTGTTCGCGACTGAAGCGCGGTGAGCTGCTAATGGTGCCTGCGCCGGGCACCCTTATCCAGGCCGGCGATCTGCTGCACCTGGTGGGGCGGCCGGAGGATCTGCACAATGCGCAACTGGTGATCGGCCAGGAGGTGGCCACCTCGCTGTCGACGCGCGGCACCGACCTGAAGGTAGAGCGTGTGGTGGTGACTAACGAGAAAGTGCTGGGGAAGAAAATACGCGATCTGCACGTCAAACAGCGCTATGACGTAGTGATCTCCCGGCTTAATCGCGCTGGCGTCGAGCTGGTGGCCAGCAGCAGCGCCAGCCTGCAGTTTGGCGATATTCTTAACCTGGTCGGCCGTCCGGAGGCGATTGACGCCGTGGCCGCCGAGCTGGGTAACGCCCAGCAGAAGCTGCAGCAGGTTCAGATGCTACCGGTATTTATCGGCATCGGCCTCGGGGTACTGCTGGGATCTATCCCGTTGTTTATTCCCGGCTTCCCCGCCGCCCTGAAGCTCGGGCTGGCCGGGGGGCCGCTGATTATGGCGCTGATTCTCGGGCGCATCGGGAGCATCGGCAAGCTGTACTGGTTTATGCCGCCGAGCGCCAACCTGGCGCTGCGCGAGCTGGGGATCGTGCTGTTTCTGGCGGTGGTTGGGCTGAAATCGGGGGGCGACTTTGTGGCGACCCTGACCCAGGGCGATGGTCTGAGCTGGATCGCTTACGGCATTTTCATCACCGCCATCCCGCTGCTGACGGTAGGCATTCTCGCGCGCATGCTGGCGAAAATGAACTATCTGACGCTGTGCGGCATGCTGGCCGGCTCGATGACCGACCCGCCGGCGCTGGCCTTCGCCAACAATCTGCACGCCACCAGCGGCGCGGCGGCGCTCTCTTACGCTACCGTCTATCCGCTGGTGATGTTCCTGCGGATTATCACCCCGCAGCTACTCGCCGTGCTGTTCTGGGGGGTGAGCTAGCGGGCTGTGCGCCTGGACGCGGCGCAGATGGTAGTCCACCTGATACTCGCTGGCGTTGCGGAACATAACCGAATAGTTAAGAAACTCGCCGCTGTCGCTGTAGGAAAGGGAGGTAATCCGCAGCAGCGGCGTCTGCTCCGGAACGTTCATTGAGCGCGCCAGCTGCCTGTCCGCCAGCACCGGCGTCAGGGTCTCATAGTTCCCGCTGATGATGATCCCGCACTCCTTCTCAATATAATCAAATTTCGATCCCTCCAGATGGCTCAGCGACAGGTTACGGAACAGCTTCACCGGCATATAGCTATCCTCCAGCATCAGCGGCTTGCCGTCGACGAAGCGCACCCGCCGCGAGAAGTAGATCCGTTCATCAATTTTAATTCGCAGCAGGCTGGCGATGGCCGGCGGGGCAGGCATCACTTCGAAGGCCAGCACCTGGCTTACCACCTCTTTACCCTGCTTGCGCAGCACTTCCGCCAGGCCGGTGAGATTGCTGGTTTCATGATGGACGTCTTTACGCGCCACGTAGGTCCCCGAGCCGTGGCGACGGACCACCAACCCCCAGTCCACCAGCAGGTCGATGGCTTTGCGGATGGTCATGCGCGCCACCCCGAACTCCTCGGCCAGTTTTTTCTCTCCCGGCAGCGGGCTGCCGATGGAGAAGTCGGCAGAATTCAGCCGCAGCCGCAGGCGGTCAGCAATGGATTTGTAGATCACCAGTAGTCCTCTTGTACAGGAAAGAGCGAGGTTATTTTCTTCACCTGTTATTAAAAAATTATTTTAAAAACAAAATGTTATTATCCATTCATTAGATCGATTTCATCCTTTGGCTTATCGATGTCTAACTTTTGTTAACGAAGTAGACAACTTTGGCCAAATTAAAACCATGAAAGCGATCACGAATCGCAACGGCGCGGCATGTTGTTGGACGGGCAAATTCCTATTCTCGAGTGAGGCCGGTAATCAAGAAAAAGAAGGCCATTCACCCTACGAGTTGTTACATGAGGATTTCCCAATGCTCAGTCAAATACAACGCTTTGGCGGCGCCATGTTTACCCCGGTTTTATTGTTTCCTTTCGCCGGGATCGTGGTCGGTATCGCCATTATGTTGCGCAACCCGATGTTCGTCGGCGAAGCGCTGACCGCACCCGACAGCCTGTTTGCACAGATCGTTCACATCATCGAAGAGGGCGGCTGGACCGTCTTTCGTAATATGCCGCTGATTTTCGCCGTCGGCTTGCCGATTGGCCTGGCGAAGCAGGCCCAGGGCCGGGCCTGCCTGGCGGTACTGGTGAGCTTTCTCACCTGGAACTACTTTATTAACGCCATGGGGATGACCTGGGGCCACTTCTTCGGCGTCGACTTTTCCGTTGAACCCACGGCCGGCAGCGGCCTGACGATGATTGCCGGGATTAAAACCCTCGACACCAGCATTATCGGGGCGATCGTCATCTCCGGCCTGGTGACGGCCCTGCATAATCGCTATTTCGATAAACCCCTGCCGGTGTTCCTCGGTATCTTCCAGGGCTCATCGTTTGTGGTCATTGTCGCCTTCCTCGCGATGATCCCCTGCGCCTGGCTGACGCTGCTCGGCTGGCCAAAAGTCCAGCTGGGTATTGAATCGCTACAGGCCTTCCTGCGCTCTGCCGGCGCGCTCGGGGTGTGGGTCTACATCTTCCTTGAGCGCATTCTGATCCCCACCGGTCTGCATCACTTCGTCTATGGCCCGTTCATCTTTGGCCCGGCGGTAGTGGAGGGCGGACTGCAGGTCTACTGGGCAGAGCATCTGCAGGCGTTCAGCCAGAGTACGGAACCGCTGAAGACGCTGTTCCCGGAGGGCGGCTTTGCCCTGCACGGTAACTCGAAAGTGTTTGGTTCGGTGGGCATTGCGCTGGCGCTCTACTTCACCGCCGCGCCGGAAAATCGCGTCAAGGTCGCCGGCCTGCTGATCCCCGCCACGTTGACCGCGATGCTGGTCGGGATCACCGAGCCGCTGGAGTTCACCTTCCTGTTCATCTCGCCGCTGCTGTTCGCCGTCCACGCGGTGCTGGCGGCGTCCATGGCGACGGTGATGTACATCTGCGGGGTGGTTGGCAATTTCGGCGGCGGCCTGCTCGACCAGTTCTTGCCGCAAAACTGGATCCCGATGTTCCATCACCACGCCTCGATGATGTTCATTCAGATAGGTATTGGTCTCTGTTTCACCGTCCTCTACTTCGTGGTCTTCCGCACCCTGATCCTGCGTCTGAACCTGAAGACGCCGGGCCGGGAAGAGAGCGAAATCAAGCTCTACAGCAAGGCTGATTATCAGGCGGCGCGGGGTAAAACCACGGCGGCAGCCGCGCCAGAGACCCGGCTGGGCCAGGCCGCTGGCTTCCTGCAGGCCCTCGGCGGCGCCAGCAACATTGAAAGTATCAATAACTGCGCCACCCGACTGCGCATCGCGCTGGTCGATATGGCGAAAACGCAAAGTGACGACGTCTTTAAAGCGCTGGGCGCCCACGGGGTAGTACGCCGCGGCAACGGGATTCAGGTCATCGTCGGCCTGCACGTTCCCCAGGTGCGCGACCAGCTGGAAAACCTGATGAAAGATTCTCTTTCGACCGAACATACCACCATGACGGAGGCAGTATCATGAAAAAATTCTCAGTTGTTATCGCAGGCGGCGGCAGCACCTTCACCCCGGGCATTGTCCTGATGCTGCTGGCAAACCAGGATCGTTTTCCGCTGCGGTCGCTGAAATTTTACGACAACGACGGGGCGCGGCAGGAGACCATCGCCGAGGCGTGCAAAGTGATCCTCAAAGAGCAGGCGCCGGAGATTGAATTCAGCTATACCACCGATCCGCAGGCGGCGTTTACCGATGTTGATTTCGTCATGGCGCATATCCGCGTCGGAAAATATCCGATGCGTGAACAGGATGAGAAAATCCCGCTGCGCCACGGCGTGCTGGGCCAGGAGACCTGCGGACCAGGCGGGATCGCCTACGGTATGCGCTCTATCGGCGGCGTGCTGGAGCTGGTGGATTATATGGAAAAATATTCGCCGAACGCCTGGATGCTTAACTACTCCAACCCGGCGGCGATTGTGGCGGAAGCCACCCGTCGTCTGCGGCCGAACGCCAAAATTCTCAACATCTGCGATATGCCGATCGGCATTGAAGGGCGGATGGCGCAGATTGTCGGCCTCAAAGACCGTAAACAGATGCGTGTGCGCTACTACGGCCTCAACCACTTCGGCTGGTGGACCTCGATTGAGGATCTCGACGGCAACGATTTGATGCCGAAACTGCGCGAATATGTGGCGAAATACGGCTATGTGCCGCCTTCTAACGACCCGCACACCGAGGCAAGCTGGAACGACACCTTTGCCAAAGCGAAAGATGTGCAGGCGCTGGATCCGCAGACCATGCCGAATACCTACCTGAAATATTACCTGTTCCCGGACTACGTGGTGGCCCACTCCAACCCGGAACGCACCCGCGCCAATGAGGTGATGGATCATCGTGAGAAAAACGTCTTCAGCGCCTGCCGGGCGATTATTGCCGCCGGGAAATCCTCCGCAGGCGATCTGGAGATTGACGAGCACGCGTCGTATATCGTCGATCTGGCGACGGCCATCGCCTTTAACACGCAGGAAAGGATGCTGCTGATTGTGCCGAACAATGGCGCGATCCATAACTTTGACGCCGACGCGATGGTGGAAATTCCTTGCCTGGTGGGCCACAACGGGCCGGAGCCGCTGACGGTCGGCGACATCCCGCACTTCCAGAAAGGGATGATGAGCCAGCAGGTGGCGGTGGAAAAACTGGTGGTCGATGCCTGGGAACAACGCTCTTACCACAAGCTGTGGCAGGCGATTACCCTGTCGAAAACCGTGCCGAGCGCCTCGGTGGCGAAAGCGATCCTCGACGACCTGATTGCCGCCAACAAGGATTACTGGCCGGAGCTGCATTAATCCCCGCCGTTGACCGGCGCCCTGCGGGGCGCCGATGCTTCTCCCCGGTTCCTGATTTACGCTATGCTGAAGCCTGCTGCGCGATGAACAAGGAACCGTCATGAAAATCTCCCGCCTCGGCGAAGCGCCTGATTACCGCTTTTCGCTGGCTAACGAACGCACCTTTCTGGCGTGGATCCGCACGGCGCTCGGTTTTCTTGCCGCTGGCGTCGGTCTTGACCAGCTGGCGCCAGACTTTGCCACGCCGCTGATCCGTGAAATTCTCGCCCTGCTGCTGTGCCTGTTTGCCGGCGGCATGGCCATCTATGGCTATCTGCGCTGGCTGAACAACGAGAAGGCGATGCGCCTGAAGCAGGATCTCCCCTATACCCGGACGCTGCTGGTGATTAGCATCCTGCTGCTGGCGGTGGTGGTCGCGGTGATGCTGCTGGTGCTGTATGGCGGATAAACGCCGGGCGCGGCGGGAAAGCGACCCGGGGCTACAGCCAGAGCGCACCTCCCTGGCCTGGTTTCGCACCCTGCTGGGCTATGGCGCGCTGATGGCGCTGGCGATTAAGCACAGCTGGCACCGCGCCGGACTGCCGTTCTGGCTGTCGATCGGCGTGCTGGCGATAGTGGCGGGGATCCTTTGGGGCTATACCCGCCGTCGTCATCTGATGGACGTCGACGACAGCGATTTTTTGCAGCCGCGGGCGGTTCGTGACAAATTTTTGATCGCACTCGCAGTACTTTCTCTGGCATTCCTGTTTGCTGTTACTCACCTTCAACAGATCGTTTCATTCATTAGGGATATGTCATGACAGGATGTCCGGCGAATTTGCCTCTCACTCATGCCCCCGGCCAGCAACATGACACTCCCTTTCAGGCGGTAGTGGTCGAGGCGGAGCATTGCCGCCAGCCGCAGGCGTTCTATGCGCAGCTGCGTCAACAGGGGCTTACGGCTATCCATTTTATTCCGCAGCTGGCGGCTGGCGACGCCGCGCTGTGGGGAGAGTTTCTCTGCGCGGTCTTTCACCGCTGGGTGCGGGAAGATATTGGCCGTATCAATATTTTGCTGTTCAGCGAGACGCTGAGCGCCTGGTGCGGCGAGTTGATAACGCAGGCGGGCGCGCCGGCGGCCAACAGCGCCTGCTACGGCTGTCCGTGGCTACGCCTGTGCCGCTGCGGCGAACAGGAAGACCCGCTGTGCGCGGGTTATCGGCAGTTCTACGATCTCAGCGGGCCCTATATGCGAGTGATGCGGGACCTGCGCCGACAGCAGCGGCCGCCAGAGGCGTTGATGCCGCTGCTGCGCTGAAGATTAGCGACCCTTCGCCAGATACTGCGCCATCTCCTCTTCCGGCACCATTCCGCCGCCGGTGGCCCACACCAGGTGGGTCGCCTGCTGCAGCTGTTGCTCACTCAGTCCCTGCAGCTGATGGTACGCTTTGCTGGCGCAGACGCGCTGCGGCCCGGCCATCCCGGCCAGCGCGGAGGGCTCAAGGCGGATATTTTCCGCTGTCGCCAGCCAGCCCAACATGTCATACATCGTCTGGTCGTCAAGGGTATAGAACCCGTCGAGCAGGCGCTCCATTGCCCGGCCAACGAAGCCGGACGCCCGGCCGACCGCCAGACCGTCGGCGGCGGTCAGGTTATCAATGCCTAAATCCTGCACCGCTATCTGGTCATGAAGCCCGGTGTAGACGCCGAGCAGCATGCAGGGAGAGTGGGTCGGTTCGGCGAACAGGCAGTGAACGTGGTCGCCAAAGGCCAGCTTGAGGCCAAACGCCACGCCGCCGGGGCCGCCGCCGACGCCGCACGGCAGGTAGACGAACAGCGGATGGTCGGCATCGACCACCCGTCCGGCTTTGGCGAACTGCGCCTTCAGGCGCTCGCCGGCCACGGCATAGCCGAGGAACAGCGTGCGCGAATTTTCATCGTCGATGAAAAAACAGTTCGGGTCGGATTCCGCCGCCTTGCGTCCCTGTTCGACCGCCACGCCGTAGTCCTCTTCATACTCCACCACCGTCACGCCGTGGCTGCGCAGTTTGGCCTTTTTCCACGCCCGGGCGTCCGCGGACATATGTACGGTAACCTTAAAGCCGATGCGGGCGCTCATGATGCCGATCGACATCCCGAGGTTGCCGGTTGAGCCGACGGCGATGCTGTACTGGCGGAAGAACTGTTTAAACTCCGGCGTCAGCAATTTGCGATAATCATCTGCGCTAGTCAGCAGCCCGGCCTCGAGCGCCAGCTTTTCCGCATGGGTCAGCACTTCATAAATGCCGCCGCGCGCTTTGATCGAGCCGGAGATCGGCAGATGGCTGTCTTTTTTCAGCAGCAGTTCGCCGCCAATCGGCTGGCCGAATTTTTGCTCGAGGCGGTGCTTCATTGCCGGAATGGCGACCACTTCCGATTCGATGATCCCGCCGCTGACGGCCGTTTCCGGGAAGGCTTCCGCCAGATAGGGCGCGAAGCGCTGAAGGCGGGCATGGGCGTCCTGCACGTCGTCGGCGGTCAGGCCGACGTAAGGCAATCCCTCCGCCAGAGGGGTGGTGGCGGGGTTAAACCAGGTAGTTTCTTTCAGGGCGATCAGATCCTGCACAAGCGGGAAGGTCGCGGTCAAGGTAGTCAATTCAGCGTGTTTCATCATACGTCTCTTTGCGCTCAGATAATGAAAGAAAGCAGGAAGGTGGCGGCCAGTGCAAGTAGCGACGCGATAAAAGTCGCCGTCGTGTAGTACTTGAACGTTTCACTGAGGCTTGCGCCGCAGTACTGTTTGACCAGCCAGAAGAGGGAATCGGTGACGATCGTGCAGCCAATGGCGCCGGAACCGATAGCAATAGCGATGATCTCCGGGCTGACGCCGGGATAGAGCGGCAGCATCGGCGCGACGATGGCGGTGGCGCCCATCATCGCCACGGTGGCAGAGCCGACGGCGGCGTGCAGGATAAGCGCCACCAGCCAGGCCAGCAGAATCGGGTGCATATCGAGGTTCGACAGGATCACCGCCAGGCTATCGGCCAGGCCGCTGGATTTTAAGATCGCGTTGAACGCGCCGCCTGCGCCGATAATCAGCAGGATGTTGGCGATCGACCCAAAGCCATTTTCAGTATGGGTTAGCAGGACGCCCATCCCCATTTGCCGACGAATGCCGAGCATGTAATACGCGACAAAGACGGCGATAAACATTGCGGTGATGGGGTTGCCGATAAATTCCAGCACCGTATACAGCGTGCCGCCTTTCGCCATGTTCAGTTCGGCGACGGTTTTCACCAGCATCAGGCCAATCGGCAGCAGTACGGTAAACAGCGTGGCGCCGAGCGACGGCAGCGTCGACGCCTCGCGGACCTCAAGATTGGCAAATTCGGCCGGGACCGGTTTGTACGGCAGGCGGTTGCCTAACGCTCGGAGAAACAGCGGGCCGCCAACCAGCGAGGCGATCAGACCGACCAGCAGGCCATAGACAATCACTGTGCCAATATCGGCGCCCAGTTTGTTAGCGACAAACAGGGCCGCCGGATGCGGAGGGACCACGCAGTGCACCGCCATCAGTGCGGTACACAGCGGAATAGCCAGCTTCAGCAGCGAGGTGTTGGTTTTTTTGGCGATGGAGAAGGCCAGCGGGATCAGCAGGACCACGCCGACTTCGACAAACAGCGTGATGCCGCAGATCAGGCCGACCAGCACCATAATCACGTCCGCCGACAGCCAGCGGCAGCGCTGCAGCGTCAGGCCGATGCGCTCCGCCGCGCCGGAGACCTCCATCATCTTGCCGAGAATGGTGCCGAGGCCGATCACCGCCGCCAGGAAGCCCAGCGTGCCGCCGATCCCGCTCTCAATGGCGTTGACCATCTCCAGCGGGCCCATTCCCATCATCGCGCCGACGAAAAAGCTCGCCAGCAGCAGCGCCAGAAAAGGATGAAACTTCAGTTTGACGATCGTTAAGACGATTAACACGATGCTGATCAGCAGCGTGCTCACAACCCAGACTTGCGAACCCATATTCCACCTCGCCTGTGAATAATCTGGCCTTATTGAAGCGAGAAACCTCATGGGCTGACAAACGATATAAATGGGCTTTAAGGTGAGGAGAATTGAATCAAGTCGGTGATTTGGCTCAAAAACAGACCATTAAACATGCTGTGGGTCAAATTAACTCACCCTTTAGCGGCAAAACCGGCGTGATTTTTTTATCATCAACAGCCACTGTATTAGCCAGGAGCGCGTGATGGATGTGCTAAAAAAAATAGGTACCCGGCTGCTGAACGGCTGGCAGCTCTCCAGGCTGTCGACCTTTGAAGTAGCGGCGCGGCACGAGTCGTTTGCCCTGGCCGCCGACGAGCTGGCGCTCACACCTGGCGCCGTCAGCCACCGGATTAATCAGCTGGAAGCGGAGCTGGGGATCCTGCTCTTTGTCCGCTCGCATCGCAAAGTTGAGCTGACGCGTGAAGGTAAGCGGGTCTACTGGGCGCTGAAGTCGTCGCTGGATGGCCTCAATCAGGAGATCCTCGACATCAAAAACCAGGAGCTCTCCGGCAGTCTGACGGTCTACTCGCGGCCCTCTATCGCCCAGTGCTGGCTGGTGCCGGCTCTGGGAGACTTTACCCGTCGTTACCCGGCCATCTCCCTCACCGTGCTGACCGGCAACGAGAACGTTAACCTGCAGCGGACGGGCATCGATCTGGCGATCTATTTTGATGATGCGCCGTCGTCGCAGCTGAGCCACCATTTTCTGATGGATGAGGCGATCGTGCCGGTATGTACGCCGAATTACGCGCACCAGCGGCAGTTAATGTCGAATCCGGGCAATCTGCGCCACTGTACCTTGCTCCACGACCGCCAGGCATGGAGCAACGATTCCGGCACCGATGAGTGGTATAGCTGGGCGCAGCAGTTTGCGGTGGACCTGCCGCCATCGTCGGGCATTGGCTTCGATCGTTCCGATTTAGCGACGATCGCGGCGATGAACCACCTCGGGGTGGCAATGGGGCGTAAGCGGCTGGTGCAGAAGCGGCTGGAGAGCGGGGAGTTGATCGCCCCGTTTGGCGATATGACGCTGAAATGCCACCAGCACTACTATGTGACCACCCTGCCGGGTCGTCAGTGGCCGAAAATCGACGCCTTTATCGAGTGGCTGCATAGTCTGACCTGAAAATGAGCCGGGCTACCCCTCTGTGATGTTGGACAGGCCGGGTAAGGCGCCAGCCGCCACCCGGCAACATTACGGTACGGCGCCTGATAACCGCCCGGCGGCGCTGCGCTTGCGCGGGCCTACAGAGGACAGAACGGTAGGCCGGGTAAGGCGTCAGCCGCTATCCGGGGAGCGGCCGCCGCGCTTATACCGGCTGCTGATGATGGGTAAAGCGCGAGGCCAGCGGCAGCCAGCACAGCAGAATCAACAGGCCCATCAGCATCATCAGCAGCCCGAGACTGCTCTGACCGGTTTGCGGCATCATTGCTGACAGCCATGCCAGCACGCCGGAACCGATATTCTGCAAGCCGCCAACCAGCGCCCCGGCGGTACCGGCGAGGAACGGGAATGGCTCCATCGCGCCGCTGGTGGCCAGCGGGAACAGCATGCCGGCGCCAAAGAAGAACAGCGCCGCCGGCACCAGCAGGGTCCAGACGGTCATGACGCCCAGCAGCCCCGGGATCCACATCATCAGACCCGCCAGCAGGCAGCAGATAACCGATTGCCACATCAGGGTCGGGAAACGCTTGTTCGGCCGGCCGGAAAACCAGGCGCCGAAGAAGGCGGCCGGGATCGGCAGAATAAACAGAATACTCACCGCCATGCTGCTCAGGCCGAGCACCGCGCCCATCAGTACGCCGGAACAGGCTTCGAATACCGCAATCCCCGCCAGGCCGCCGATCAGCATGAGCAGGTAACAGTTAAAGGCGCCGGTGCCGAACAGCGTTTTGTAGCTGGCCAGAAGTTTGGTGCGCGGCGCGCCCTCCGGGCGCGTTTCCGGCATCCATTTCGCCATGCTAAAGGTCACCCCCGCGCACAGCACCAGCAGGAAGGCGTAACAGGCGCGCCAGTTCCACAGGGTGTCGAGGATGCCGCCGAGCAGCGGGGCAATCAGCGGGCTGACCAGAATGCCCATATTTAACAGGCTATTGGCATGACGCAGCTGGGCGCCTTCGTACAGATCGCGGGGCAGGGTGCGCGCCATCACGCCGCCGACGCCGGTGCCCATCCCCTGCATGGCGCTGGCGGCGATCAGCACCGGCAGGCTATGGGTGGTAATGGCTACCAGCGTCGCCAGCATAAAAATCGACATCCCGACGAGGATCACCGGGCGGCGACCCACGCGGTCGGAGAGCGGGCCGTAAAACAGCTGTGAAATACCGTAGGTCAGCAGGTAGGCCGCCATTACGCTTTGTACCGCCCCTTCGCGGACGTTCAGCGCGACCGCCATGTCGGCGATGGCCGGAATATAGATGGTCTGCGCCATCTGGCCGACGGCCACCAGCAGTACCAGCATCAACAACAAATTGAAGTTTTTATGCCGTTTCATGTCGATGAATACTTTGTGAGTAAATAAAAATTAAGAATATGTGACTGGCACACCCCGTAAACGATGGAGGAATCTACCATATAAAAATGACATAACAACTGCAAAGTGCCGATTGTTGAGGGAATTCCAGGCAGATTATGTAAACAGGAACGGCAACTAATGTTGCCATTTCAGGTTACGCGAGGCGCAGGAGGATCGCCCCGGCGGCAATCCCGCAGGCGGCGACGATGCGCAGCGGCATCAGTTGCTCTTTCAGGACGATAAACGCGATCAGCGCGCCGAACAAAATGGAGGTTTCACGCAGCGCGGCGACCACCGCCTGCGGCGCCTGGGTCATCGCCCACAGCGCCAGGCCGTAGGAGCCCATGGTGCCGATCCCGCCGAGGATACCTATTCGCCAGTGCAGGCGTAGATAGCGGCTGGCTTCAGCACGGCGGGTTATCATTGCCCAACTTAGCAGGCAGAAGCCGTTCATAAAAAAGGTCCACAGGGTGTAGCCCAGCGCCGAGCCCGCCAGCCGGACGCCGGTGCCATCCACCAGCGTATAGCCGGCGATAAAGCAGGCGTTGATCAGCGCCAGCACGATGCCTTTGCGGGAGCTGGCGCGGCCGTTAAAGGCCATCGCCAGAATGGCCAGGCAGATGACGCCGATGCCCAGCCAGGCCAGCGGCGACAAACGATCGCCGAGAAACAGCACGCTTATCGCCGCCACCAGCAACGGGGCAGTCCCCCGCATCAGCGGATAGGTCTGGCTCATATCCGACACCTGATAGGTCTTCGCCACCAGCACCGTATACACCACCTGTAACGCGCACGACGCCAGCAGATAGGGGGCGCTGGCCAGCGTGGGCTGCGGGGCAAAAGGCAGCATCACCAGGGCGAGCAGCGCGGCCGAGCCGCTGACGCCGATCGCCGCGTACATTTTATCGCCGCTGGCTTTGACAATAGCGTTCCAGCTGGCGTGCAGCAGGGCGGCGAACAGCAAAATGCAGAATACGGTGAGGGTCATCGCAGACAGGTTCAACAGTGAAGGTCACCGGACTGTAACACGCGCCCGCGCTGCCAGCCAGCGGGGCTACAGCGAACAAAACAGGCGATGCGTCACCCGCGGTTCATCGTACACCGGGCGAAAGCCAAGTCTTTCATAAAAGGGCCAGGCCTGCGCCGGAGCGTGGGTGTTGAGAAAATCGAACCAGGCGCTGGAGTGGGTGATAACCGAGACCAGCAGCTGCTGGCCGATCCCCCGGCGGCGGTAGCGCTCGCTGATGTAGAGGTGGCGAATACGCCCGGCCCGCGGCTGGGGGCTGAAGGGATCGCTATTGATGCCGCATACCCCAACCAGCTGGTGATTCACGAAGGCGCCCAGCAGCGTTTCGCCCGGCGCGGTAAAGCGGTTTTTGCCGCTCTGCCAGTTTTCCGCCAGGCGGCGCAGCATATTGAAATGCTGTTCAAGGCTTTCGGTGCGCAGCGCCGCGAACCCCGGGGCATCCGGCGTCGTGGCGGCAATTAACAGGGGTGGCATAGCTTCCTCCATCAAGTCATCCCGGGACGCCCGGCGGGCGCCTGCAGGGGGGCGGTTTCCCGCCCCCCTCAGGTGCGACTTGAACCTGAATCAGCGGAACTGTTTCAGGACTGCATCAAGTAGTTGCAACACAGCAACCATGAGTTTCAGGATTAAAATAATAATATCCATTCCGCCCATACGCGCGTCTCCTGTGGTTAAGGAGCACAATAAGCTGACGTACCTTTCCGCTGCCCGTTGTCAGCTTATCCCTGCCTGTCGCCGGCGGCGTCGCCCTGGCCTGTGGTGGCTCCTTCCGTGGACGGCTTCCCGGCCCGCCGCCTGCAACGACAGGGGTGCGCAGCGCTGAACCACGCGTTGCCGCGCGGGCCAGTGACTGCACGTTGTTGACGTAACACAGTGTGCTCTCTCGGGGTTAAGGCACTGACGGCACCACCCGTTTCAGCCAGGACTTCGTTGCGCCGGTCAAACTTGCGGCCCCCGAATGGCACACCGTGAACACACCCAGTATAGATAAATACTGTATGGATGAACAGTATTTTTTGGACAAATCCGCCGCGCTATCCCATACTCTATGACAGAGAAAAACCGACCTTAAATTGCGCGAACTGCAGCGATCGCGTATACTTTTGGCGTTGACGTAATACAGTGTGCTTGCGGCTACCACCTGTAACCATGCTGATAAAAACCTCGCTCCGGCGGGGTTTTTTGTTTTCTGCCCTTTTGCGTCGAACTGTGATCTTTCGCGCAAATTTTCGTGGATGAAAATAAATCCATTGTGAAAACGTAAAACCTGTGTTTGTATAAATTCAGCTTATTTTTCGACACAACAGGTCCCTAATGAACGCAACCCTGATCGCTTCGACCCTACTAAAAACCGCGCCAGCCGCGGTGGTCGTCGTGTCTGTGGTGGTCGTCGTCGGCAATGCGCCGTAGGGTCCGGAACAACACGAATTCCAAACCCCGCCGGCGCAAACCGAGCGGGGTTTTTTGTTGGCGAGCCCCCCGGTAAAGTCGGCCCAGAAGAAAAGGACTGGAGCATGGCAAGTTCGGGCACCACATCAAACACAATGCGCTTTACCGGCGCGCAGCTGGTTGTTCATTTACTGGAACGCCAGGGTATCACTATGGTTAGCGGCATTCCGGGCGGCTCCATCCTGCCTATCTACGATGCCTTAAGCCAGAGCACGCAGATCCGCCACATCCTGGCGCGCCACGAGCAGGGCGCGGGCTTTATCGCCCAGGGGATGGCGCGTACCGAAGGCAAACCGGCGGTCTGTATGGCCTGCAGCGGCCCGGGGGCGACGAACCTGGTGACGGCGATCGCCGATGCCCGCCTGGATTCGATTCCGCTGGTCTGCATCACCGGCCAGGTGCCGGCATCGATGATCGGCACCGACGCCTTCCAGGAAGTGGACACCTACGGCATCTCTATCCCCATCACCAAACATAACTATCTGGTGCGCGACATCGCCGAGCTGCCGCAGGTGATCAGCGACGCCTTCCGTATTGCTCAGTCCGGGCGTCCCGGGCCGGTGTGGATAGACATTCCTAAGGATATACAGTCGGCGACCATTGAGCTGGAAACGCTGCCGGAGCCGGGCGAGCGCGCCGCAGCGCCGGCATTCGCCCCCGAAAGCGTGCGCGAAGCGGCGGCGATGATCAACGCGGCGAAGCGTCCGGTGCTCTATCTGGGCGGCGGGGTAATTAACGCGCCGCAGGAGATCCGTGAGCTGGCGGAAAAAGCCAACCTGCCGACCACCATGACCCTGATGGCGCTGGGCATGCTGCCGAAGGCGCACCCGCTGTCGCTGGGGATGCTGGGCATGCATGGCGCGCGCAGCACCAACTTCATTCTGCAGGAAGCGGATTTACTGATTGTCTTAGGCGCGCGTTTTGATGACCGGGCGATTGGCAAGACCGAGCAGTTCTGCCCGAACGCGAAGATTATCCACGTCGATATCGACCGCGCCGAGCTGGGCAAAATTAAGCAACCGCACGTGGCGATTCAGGGCGATGTGGCGGAAGTCTTAGCCCAGCTGAACCCGCAGGTTGAGGCGCAGCCGCGCGAGGAGTGGCGCCAGCTGGTGGCCGACTTGCAGCGCGAATTCCCCTGCGCCATCCCGCAGGAAAGCGACCCGCTCTCTCATTATGGCCTGATTAACGCCGTGGCCGCCTGCGTGGATGATGAAGCGATCATCACCACCGACGTAGGCCAGCACCAGATGTGGACGGCGCAGGCCTACCCGCTCAACCGTCCGCGCCAGTGGCTGACCTCCGGCGGTCTTGGCACCATGGGCTTCGGCCTGCCGGCGGCGATCGGCGCGGCGCTGGCGAATCCGCAGCGCAAGGTTATCTGCTTCTCCGGCGACGGCAGCCTGATGATGAATATTCAGGAGATGGCTACCGCCGCTGAAAATCAGCTGGATGTAAAAATTATTCTGCTGAACAACGAAGCGCTGGGGCTGGTGCATCAGCAGCAGAGCCTGTTCTATCAGCAGGGGGTTTTTGCCGCCACCTATCCGGGGATGATTAACTTTATGCAGATTGCCGCCGGTTTTGGCCTGCAAACCTGTGATTTAAATAACGAAGCCGATCCGCAGGCAGCGCTGCAGGCGATCATCGACCGTCCGGGGCCGGCGCTGATCCACGTGCGCATCGACGCGCAGCAGAAAGTGTATCCGATGGTACCGCCGGGTGCGGCTAATACTGAAATGGTGGGGGAATAAGCCATGCAAAAACACTGTGATAACGTCATCCTGGAACTCACCGTCCGCAACCACCCCGGCGTCATGACCCACGTCTGCGGGCTTTTTGCCCGCCGCGCGTTTAACGTCGAAGGTATTCTCTGTCTACCGATTCAGGGCAGCGAACACAGCCGCATCTGGCTGCTGGTGAACGACGATCAGCGTCTCGGGCAGATGATTAGTCAGATTGAAAAGCTGGAAGATGTCACCAAAGTGGCGCGTAACCAGTCCGATCCCACCATGTTTAACAAAATTGCGGTGTTCTTCGAGTAAATCGCGCAAGGCTTGAACGGTAAGGTGCTTATGGTTAAGGTAGGCGCCTTTACCGGATGGCGCTGCGCTAATCCGGCCTACAGGGAGTGAATCCGTAGGCCGGATAAGGCGTTTACGCCGCCATCCGGCGCTTTCAGGCACCAGGAAACACCATGACCACCATCGCCCTTATTGACGATCATTTGATTGTCCGCTCCGGCTTTGCTCAGCTGCTGGGGCTGGAAACTGATTTTCAGGTTGTCGCCGAATTTGGCAGCGGCCGCGAGGCGCTGGCGGGGTTGCCGGGGCGCGGCGTTCAGGTCTGTATCTGCGATATCTCGATGCCGGATATTTCCGGGCTGGAGCTGCTCAGCCAGCTGCCGAAGGGGATGGCGACCATTATGCTGTCGGTGCACGACAGCCCGGCGCTGGTCGAGCAGGCGCTCAACGCTGGCGCGCGCGGCTTTCTGTCGAAACGCTGCAGCCCGGACGAACTTATCGCCGCGGTGCGCACGGTGGCGGCGGGCGGCTGCTATCTCACGCCGGATATCGCCATGAAGCTGGCCGCCGGGCGTCAGGATCCGCTCACCAAACGCGAACGTCAGGTGGCGGAAAAGCTGGCGCAGGGCATGGCGGTAAAAGAGATCGCCGCTGAGCTCGGGCTGTCGCCGAAAACCGTCCACGTTCACCGCGCCAACCTGCTGGAAAAGCTGGGCGTCAGCAATGACGTCGAGCTGGCGCGCCGCATGTTTGACAGCTGGCAATGAAGACCTTACTCCCGCGCCTGCTGTCGGTGATAGGCTGCGCCTTTATCTTCGCCGCCGCCTGGTTTTGTCTGTGGAGCATCAGCCTGCATCTGGTGGAGCGCGCCGATCTGGCGGTGCTGCTGTTCCCCTTCGGCCTGCGGCTGGGGCTGATGCTCCAGTGCCCGCGCGGCTACTGGCCGGTGCTGCTGGGAAGCGAGTGGCTGCTGATCTTCTGGCTGACGCAGGAAGTGGCGCTGGCGCATCCGATAATATTGATGACCGGAAGCCTGCTGACCCTCCTGCCGGTGGCGCTGATCTCGCGATATCGTCAGCAGCGCGACTGGCTGACGCTTCTGCGTCAGGGCGGGGCGTTAATGGCCGCCGCGCTGCTGCAATCGCTGCCCTGGCTGGCGGAGGGGGACGAGGGGCTTAACGCCCTGCTGTTGACGCTCACCGGCGGCCTGACCCTGGCGCCGACCTGTCTGGTGTTCTGGCACTACCTCACCAGCACCGTCTGGCGGCCGCTGGGGCCGTCGCTGGTGGCGCAGCCGGTAAACTGGCGCGGGCGGCATCTGATCTGGTATCTGCTGTTATTCACCATAAGCCTGTGGCTGCAGCTTGGGCTGCCCGCCGAGCTCTCCCGCTTTACCCCGTTTTGCCTCGCGCTGCCGATTATCGCTCTGGCCTGGCACTACGGCTGGCAGGGAGCGCTGATCGCTACGCTGATGAACGCGATCGCCCTGATTGCCAGCCAGACCTGGCACGATCACCCCGTCGATCTCCTGCTTTCGCTGCTGGCGCAGAGCCTCACCGGGCTACTGCTGGGGGCGGGGATCCAGCGATTGCGCGAGCTGAACCAGTCGCTACAGAGCGAGCTGGCGCGCAATCGGCGGCTGGCGGATCGTCTGCTGGAGACTGAAGAGAGCGTGCGCCGCGACGTTGCCCGCGAGCTCCACGATGATATCGGGCAGACCATCACGGCAATACGCACCCAGGCGGGGATCGTCCAGCGGCTGGCGCCGGACAACGCCAGCGTTCGCCAGAGCGGCCAACTGATTGAACACCTGTCGCTGGGGGTGTATGACTCGGTGCGTCGCCTGCTGGGCCGTCTTCGTCCGCGCCAGCTTGACGACCTGCCGCTGGAGCAGGCGGTACGTTCTCTGATGCGCGAAATGGAGCTGGAGGACCGCGGCATCGTCAGCCATCTCGACTGGCGGATTAACGAGGCGGGGCTGAGTGAAAACCAGCGCGTGACCCTGTTCCGCGTCTGCCAGGAGGGACTGAACAATATCGTCAAGCATGCCAGCGCCAGCGCCGTGACCCTGCAGGGCTGGCAGCAGGAGGAGCGACTGATGCTGGTGCTGGAAGATGACGGCTGCGGCCTGCCGCCGGGCTCCAGCGCGCAGGGGTTCGGTCTGACCGGCATGCGCGAGCGCGTGACCGCCCTGGGGGGCACGCTGACGATCTCCTGCACCCACGGTACCCGGGTGTGCGTCAATCTACCGCTGCGTTACGCCTGAGAGGATCGCCGATGTTCTCCTTTTTAAAAGCCCCGCCGGACGCCGCGCCGATTAGCGATAAACGCGAGCTTGATGCGCGTTATCGCTACTGGCGTCGCCATATCCTGTTGACCATCTGGCTGGGCTACGCGCTGTTCTATTTCACCCGCAAAAGCTTTAACGCCGCGGTTCCTGATATTCTCGCCAGCAACGTACTGACCCGCAGCGATATCGGGCTGCTGGCTACGCTGTTCTACATCACCTACGGACTGTCGAAATTTTTCTCCGGTATCGTCAGCGACCGCTCCGACGCCCGCTATTTTATGGGGCTGGGGCTTATCGCCACCGGGGTGGTGAATATTCTGTTCGGTTTTTCTTCCTCACTGTGGGCCTTCGCCCTGCTGTGGGCGCTAAACGCCTTCTTCCAGGGGTGGGGCTCGCCGGTCTGCGCCCGGCTGCTGACGGCCTGGTATTCACGCACCGAGCGCGGCGGCTGGTGGGCGCTGTGGAATACGGCGCATAACGTTGGCGGCGCGCTGATCCCGATGGTGGTGGGGGCGGCGGCGCTACATTACGGCTGGCGCGCGGGGATGATCATCGCCGGGGGCCTGGCGATCCTCGCCGGATTATACCTGTGCTGGCGGCTGCGGGATCGTCCGCAGGCGGTGGGGCTGCCCGCCGTCGGCGACTGGCGTCACGATGCGCTGGAGATTGCCCAGCAGCAGGAGGGCGCCGGACTGACGCGTAAAGAAATCCTCACCCGCTACGTGCTGGCCAACCCCTATATCTGGCTGCTGTCGCTGTGCTATGTGCTGGTGTACGTGGTGCGGGCGGCGATTAACGACTGGGGCAATCTGTATATGTCGGAGACGCTTGGCGTCGATCTGGTGACCGCTAACTCGGCGGTGACCATGTTCGAGCTGGGCGGATTTATCGGCGCGCTGGTGGCGGGGTGGGGCTCGGATAAGCTGTTTAACGGCAATCGCGGGCCGATGAACCTGATCTTCGCCGCCGGAATTTTGCTGTCGGTTGGCGGCCTGTGGCTGATGCCGTTCGCCAGCTACGTGATGCAGGCGGCCTGCTTCTTCACCACCGGTTTCTTCGTCTTCGGCCCGCAGATGCTGATCGGCATGGCGGCGGCGGAGTGTTCGCATAAAGAGGCCGCCGGGGCGGCCACCGGGTTTGTCGGCTTGTTCGCGTATCTTGGCGCGTCGCTTTCCGGCTGGCCGCTGGCGCAGGTAATGGATATCTGGCACTGGACCGGATTCTTCGTGGCGATCGCGATTGCCGCCGGCATTTCCGCGCTGCTGCTGCTGCCGTTCTTAAACGCCCAGGCGCCGCGCGCGGCCAGTGAAGCGTGATGCATCTCACTCTTTCGCCCCGAATGGGGCAAAACTAGGAAATTTTCCCGGTTTCACCTGGACGCCGTCTCAGGCCAGACGGCGCGCTGATTTTTACAATGCCTGGCTATGACGCAGGCATAAAAAATCAGCTCAGGAGATACCCATGCTGGCCTTTCTGAATCAGGTTCGTAAGCCGACCCTGGATCTGCCGCTCGACGTGCGGCGCAAAATGTGGTTCAAACCTTTCATGCAGTCCTATCTGGTGGTCTTCATCGGCTACCTGACCATGTATCTGATCCGCAAGAACTTTAATATTGCGCAGAACGACATGATCTCCACTTACGGGTTGAGCATGACGCAGCTGGGGATGATTGGCCTGGGCTTCTCCATTACCTACGGCGTAGGGAAAACCCTGGTTTCCTACTATGCCGATGGCAAAAACACCAAGCAGTTCCTGCCGTTTATGCTGATCCTCTCCGCCATCTGCATGCTGGGCTTTAGCGCCAGCATGGGCGCGGGTTCCACCAGCCTGTTCCTGATGATCGCCTTCTATGCGCTGAGCGGTTTTTTCCAGAGCACCGGCGGCTCGTGCAGTTATTCCACCATCACCAAGTGGACGCCTCGCCGTAAGCGCGGCACCTTCCTCGGCTTCTGGAATATCTCTCACAACCTCGGCGGCGCCGGCGCGGCGGGCGTGGCGCTGTTTGGCGCCAACTATCTGTTCGACGGCCACGTGATCGGCATGTTTATCTTCCCGTCGATTATTGCGTTAATCGTCGGCTTTATTGGCCTGCGCTATGGTAGCGACTCCCCGGAATCCTATGGCCTCGGCACGGCGGAAGAGCTGTTTGGCGAAGCGATCAGCGAAGAGGATAAAGAGACCGAAGAAAACGCGATGACCAAGTGGCAGATCTTTGTTGAGTACGTGCTGAAAAACAAAGTGATCTGGCTGCTGTGCTTCTCCAACATCTTCCTCTACGTGGTGCGTATTGGTATCGATCAGTGGTCCACCGTGTATGCCTTCCAGGAGCTGAAGCTGTCTAAAGAGGTGGCGATTCAGGGCTTTACCCTGTTTGAAGTCGGCGCCCTGGTTGGCACGCTGCTGTGGGGCTGGCTGTCGGACCTGGCCAACGGCCGCCGCGCGCTGGTGGCCTGCATCGCGCTGGCGCTGATTATCGCCACCCTCGGCGTTTATCAACATGCCAGCAACCAGTACGTCTATCTGGCCTCGCTGTTTGCGCTGGGCTTCCTGGTGTTTGGTCCGCAGCTGCTGATCGGCGTCGCCGCCGTCGGTTTCGTACCGAAAAAAGCGATCGGCGCCGCCGATGGGATCAAGGGCACTTTCGCCTATCTGATCGGCGATAGCTTCGCCAAGCTGGGCCTGGGGATGATCGCCGACGGCACGCCGGTCTTCGGTCTCACCGGCTGGGCCGGCACCTTTGCGGCGCTGGACGCCGCCGCCATCGGCTGTATCTGCCTGATGGCCATCGTGGCTATCTTCGAAGAGCGTAAAATTCGCCGCGAGAAAAAGAATCGCATTTTGCAGACCGCCTGATTCACCAGGTATTGGGTAACCTTGCCCGGCCTTCGCGCCGGGCTTTTTTATTTCTTGCGCATTATGCCAGGTCCGGCAGTCGACAGCAGGCAAATTCCCATTATGATAGTCAGGCTGCGATTGGATGAGAGGATGCATGATCTGGATAGGACTGGCCACCCTGGTAGTGGTGTTTGTTGTGGGATTTCGGGTGCTTACCTCTGATTCACGCCGCGCGATCCGCCGCCTGAGTGAACGCCTTGGCATTACGCCCGTCCCGCTGGAATCGATGATCGATCAACTGGGTAAAACCGCCGGCAATGAGTATTTGCGTTACCTGGAACGGCCGAATGAAGCGCATCTGCAGAATGCCGCGCAGGTGCTGCTGATCTGGCAGGTTGCGATTGTCGACGCCAGCGAAAAAAACCTGCATTACTGGTATCGCCTGATGCAAAAAGCGCGTTTAGCGGCGCCGATCACCGACGCGCAAATCCGCCTTGCGCAAGGGTTTCTGCGCGAGCTGGATCCGGATGTGAGCGATTTGCATAACCTTCAGCAGCGCTATAACGACCTGTTTCTCCCGGAAGACGGCGTGCACTGGTTGCACTGATATCATTGTTATCCGGCCTGTGGTTCAAAACCATATCTCCCTTACGTTCCTTGTAGGCCGGATAAGCGTAAGCGCCATCCGGCAGAATAACTACAGTAGGATTTTCAGGCCGTGTTTTTGTACGACGCTAAGCAATTTTAATGACATTCCGCTCGGTCGTTTAGCGCCAGTCTCCCATTTTTGCACGGTAGACACACTGGTATTCAGATAACGAGCGAACACGGGTTGGCTAACATTGAGTTGTTCACGTAGCGCTTTAATTTCAATGGGTTGAAGTGCGGCTACGCTACCGAGACATGATTCATCAAAATGGCGCATTGTTTCCTGTGGGATTGCGCCAACGCTGAATAGCCCCGACGCAGCGCTATGGATCGCTTCGAAAGCCGGGCTTTTGTATTTATTTTTTGCTGTCATCGCAAATCTCCACCATTTCTTTACTTTTAACTAAGGCCGTCGTTTTCTCTTCAGAGAGATTGGCATAGTGTTTTGCTAACTCACGAAACCCCATTAATTCGCGATGGTTGATATTGGCCATATCCTGTTTGGCATATAGAAAGGTATAAAACCAATACCCTGCGCTTTTGGTAAGGATGATTGCGCGATCGCGATTCTTGTTGAGTCGCTTTTTATAAACCCCTCCTCCTAAATCAACCACTTTGCCCTGAAGCGCAGATTGAATTGCCTGATAGAGCTCGTCGTCGGAAATGCCATGAGAGCTGGCCTCTCTGGCGAACCATTTGGTTTTAAAGATACGCATTGCTGACATCCTGTCGTTAAAAGTATAGCACATAGTGCTACATTAAATTCTCCTGAGATTTGTTAAAGCGATAGCAAGCATCGTTTTTTTAAACATGCGAGCAGCTACGCATCCTCTTATGAAAAGCGAGAAGAGTTGCGAAAACGTTAAATGCGTCACAAACAAAATGTTACACTGCGCAGCTTTCCGCCACTTTCTTCGCAGGTCACTCATGAGTCATTCAAATGAAGCCAAAACCCACGCACGCGAGCTCGCGCGACCAAACTGGTCGGCAGTTTTCGCGGTTGCTTTCTGCGTCGCCTGCCTGATTACCGTCGAATTTCTACCGGTCAGTCTGCTGACGCCGATGGCGCTGGATTTAGGCATCTCCGAAGGGATGGCCGGGCAGTCGGTGACGACGACAGCGTTCGTCGCGATGTTTTCCAGCCTGTTTATCACCTCCGTTATTGGCAAAACCGATCGCCGCTACGTGGTGATCCTCTTTTCGCTGCTGCTGACCCTTTCCTGCCTGTTGGTGTCCTTTGCCGATAGCTTCACCCTGCTGCTGCTGGGACGCGCCTGTCTGGGGCTGGCGCTCGGCGGTTTCTGGGCGATGTCAGCCTCGCTGACCATGCGTCTGGTGCCGATGCGCGTGGTGCCGAAAGCGCTGTCGATTATCTTCGGCGCGGTATCCATCGCGCTGGTGATCGCCGCCCCGTTGGGCAGTTTCCTTGGCGGGCTTATCGGCTGGCGCAACGTGTTTAACGGCGCGGCGGTGATGGGCGTGCTGTGTACGATCTGGGTGTTGAAAGCGCTGCCGTCGCTGCCGGGTGAATCGGCGGCTCAGCAGCAAAAAATGTTTGGCCTGCTGAAGCGGCCGGGGGTGATGGCCGGCATGTGCGCCATTTTCATGGCTTTTGCCGGACAGTTCGCCTTCTTTACCTATATTCGCCCGGTGTACATGACCCTCGCCGGGTTTGATGTCGATGGCCTGACGCTGGTGCTGCTGAGCTTTGGTATCGCCAGCTTCATCGGCACGTCGCTCTCCTCGGTGCTGCTCAAACGCTCAGTGAAAGCGGCGCTGGCGATTGCGCCGCTGGTGCTGACCGCCTGCGCGGCGGCGCTGGTGCTGTGGGGGGAAAGCAAAATCGTCGCCTCGACGGTGGCGATCATCTGGGGCTTCGCGTTCGCCTTGATCCCGGTGGGGTGGTCAACGTGGATCACCCGTTCCCTCTCCGATCAGGCGGAAAAAGCCGGGTCGATTCAGGTGGCGGTGATCCAGCTGGCCAACACCTGCGGCGCCGCTGTCGGCGGCATTGCGCTTGACCATTTAGGCCTGCTGTCGCCGCTGGTGTTGTCAGGGGTATTGATGCTGTTTACCGGCCTGCTGGTGGCGGCCAAAGTGAAGGTGAATTCACCCGCTTAAGGACGCTCGCCTTTTGCCAGCCGGGCGTTGATGTCGACAATCACCCCCGGCAGGTCCGCCAGGGTATCAACCACATAATGCGCCCCGGCGGCATACAGCTTGCCTGCCGCCCGCTCGCGACGGGTGGCGATTTCCTCTTTCGACATCGCCTGATACGCCTCCCAGGTGGCGCCAAATTCATTTCCCGACACCGCCAGGCCGACGCTCCACATCCCGGCATGTAACCCTTCGCTGATGCCCGGCGCGGCATCGTCGACCTTCACGCAGTGGGCCACATCGTCTATGCCCAGGGCAATCACGTTCTGCAGCGCCATCCACGGCCCGGGACGCCCGCCGGCGGCAAGGTCATCGGTGGCGACCCAGTGGTCCGGGGCATAGCCCTGGGCGGCAGCGGCTGGAACCAGTTTTTCCATCACCGGGCGCGGATAGCCCGAGCAGGAGCCGATCTTCAGTCCGTCGGCGCGCAGCGCGGCGAGGGTGTCGACCACGCCGGCGATCGGAGCGGAAAAATCGACAACCTTAGCGATTTGCAGCGGCATAAACGCGGCGTAGATCACATCGATATCAGCGGCCGTCATCGCCCGACCAAATTTCGCCTGCCAGCGGCTGTCGACCGACGGCAGTTTGCCCAGCGCCTCAATGTGCTGCCATTTGCCAAGCCCCATCGGCACGCGGGCCTCTTCAAGGGTGATCTCAATATCGAAGGCCTGGCGGAAGGCCTCGACGAAAATTTGCGTCGGCGCGAAGGAGCCGAAGTCCACGGTGGTGCCGGCCCAGTCGAGAATGAGTGCGGTGATACGGTTCATGGCGGTTCCTTATTGTTTCCAGTACATGGCGTTGTCGATGGCCGCCAGCAGGGCGGTGATGTCGGCGTCGTAGACTTCGCCGATGTTGCCGATGCGGAAGCAGTCGCTTTGCGACACTTTGCCCGGATAGATCACGAAGCCCTGATCTTTCAGCTTCTGGTAGAAGGTGTGAAAGCGATACTGCGGCGCATCCGGTGAATAAAAGGCGGTAATGATCGGCGAGTGCAGGCTGTCGTCGAGCAGCGGCCGGAAGCCGAGCGCGCGCATTCCGGCTACCAGTCGGCGCTGATTGCGGGTATAGCGCTGATGGCGGGCGCTGACGCCGCCCTCCTGGGCCAGCTCTTTCAGCGCCTGGGCGAAGGCCAGCACGGTATGGGTCGGCGAGGTGAAGCGCCACTTGCCGTGGTTATCCTCCATACAGCGCCACTGGGCGTAAAGATCCAGCGACAGCGAGCGCGAGCGGCCTTTGCAGGCGGCCAGCTCCGATTCGCGGGCGATGACGAAGGCGAAGCCCGGCACGCCCTGAATGCACTTGTTGGCAGAGCTTATCAGGTAGTCAATATTCAGCGCGGCGATATCCAGCGGAATGCCGCCGAAGCTGCTCATCGCATCGACGATATAGCGTTTGCCATACTCTTTCGCCAGCGCGGCCACCTCTTCAATCGGGTTGAGCATGCCGGTGGTGGTTTCGCTATGCACCATCGCGATATGGGTGATCGCCGGGTCATCCCGCAGGATCCGCGCGATCGCCGCGGCGTCCGGGCGGGCGACTTCGCCGCAGTCGTAAGGGTGGAAGGCGATACCCATCCGCTGCGCCATCTCAATCATGCGCGCGCCATAGGCGCCATTGCTGACGATCAGCACTTTGCCCTGTTCGCCGATGACGCTGCCGAGCACCGCTTCGACCGCGTAGCTGCCGCTGCCCTGCAGCAGCACCGCCGTATACCCGGCGGCCGGGGTGGCCAGCTGTACCAGCTGCTGACGAATGGTCTGTACCACGCCGAGATTGTAATCATCATCCCAGGTGCAGCTATCGAATAACATCGCCTCTTTCACCGTGCGGGAGGTGGTTAGCGGGCCGGGAGTCAGCAACAGGTAGTTCCGTGAAGTCATTTGTCTCACCATTGGTCTATACCAGATTGGTATTTATCATGGAGACAAAGCCGGGGCAGGGTCAAAGGAAATGTGGCGCTGCAACAAAAAATTCATCTGGCTATGTATAATGAGCGCACCAAAAGTGGCAGCGAGTAAACATGAAATCACCCTCTGGCGAGATGCCGCAATACCTGATGATTAAGGCGCAGCTGCAGGCGCGTATTCAAAACGGCGCCCTCAAAAGCGGCGATAAATTGCCTTCCGAGCGCGAGCTGTGCGCGTTGTTCAACACGACCCGTATCACCGTGCGCGAGAGCCTGGCGCAGCTGGAGGCCAGCGGCGTGATCTACCGCGCCGACCGCCGCGGCTGGTTTGTGACGCCGGAGCGGCTGTGGCTGGATCCGACGCAGAACACCAACTTCCACAAGCTGTGTCTCGAGCAGGGACGTGAGCCGAAAACGGTGCTGCTTGATGGCCGGTTATCCGCCGTGCCGCTGGATGTGATGGCGCCGCTGGCGCTGCAGCCCTTCGATCAGGTCTACCTACTGACCCGCCTGCGCTATGCCGACGGGCGTCCGGTGTGCTATTGCGAAAACCACTGCCTGCCGGCCCGGGTGCCGGAGCTGCTGCGCCACGATCTCAACGGCAGTCTGACCGAGATTTATCAGAGCCAGTACGACCTGATCTATACCAGTATGCATTTGTCGTTTTATCCCACCTCCATGCCGCCGCAGGCCGCAGCGGCGTTGGGGGTGATGGAGGGGCGCCCGGCGCTGCTGCTGCGCAGGCTGAATTACGATCAGCACGGGCGTATTCTTGATTACGATATCGAATACTGGCGGCATGACAGCCTACGGATCGAAGTCGATACCCATTGATTTTATTGCATTAATCCTTCCCGTGTCCCCGGTGGCGTCAGCGTTAACCGGGGCTATGCCTCCCCTCGTTTTAACTCTTTCGACACACTTCTTTCATCGTTTTGTCATAAACCACCGGTAGCGTGAAGGCAAATCTGGTCTACACCAGAATAACTAACTGCGATGAGGCTAACACGATGAAACTCTCCCGACTTGCCCTGCTGTCCCTGTTCGCGCTGACCAGCTCCCCGGTTTGGGCGGACGGCGTCGTCACGGTTTACTCCGCCGACGGCCTGCATGACGGCGATAACAGCTGGTATCAGAGCCAGTTCGACGCCTTCACCAAAGCGACGGGCATCAAAGTGCAGTATGTGGAAGGCGGCTCCGGCGCGATTGTCGAGCGTCTGGCGAAGGAGCGCACCAATCCGCAGGCCGACGTACTGGTCACGGTGCCGCCGTTTATCCAGCGCGCCGCGAAAGAGAAGCTGCTGGCCACCTTTACTCCACAGGGCAGCGCGCAGATCACTGGCGCCAACGACCGCTATTCGCCGCTGGTGAACAACTATCTGACCTTCATCTATAACGGTCAGTTGCTGAAAACCGTGCCGGCCAACTGGCAGGATCTGCTGGATAGCCGTTTTAAGAATAAGCTCCAGTACTCCACGCCGGGCCAGGCGGGGGACGGCACCGCGGTGATGCTGCAGGCCTTCCACAGCCTTGGCGGCAAAGACGCTGGCTTTGCCTATCTTGGCAAGCTCCAGGCCAATAACGTCGGCCCATCGGCCTCCACCGGCAAGCTGACGGCGCTGGTCAACAAAGGCGAGCTGTACGTCGCCAACGGCGATCTGCAGATGAACCTGTCGCAGATGGCGCGTAACCCGAACGTTAAAATTTTCTGGCCGGCGGATGATCACGGCGAGCGCAGCGCGCTGGCGCTGCCCTACACCATCGGGCTGGTGCAGAACGGGCCGAACAGCGAAAACGGCAAAAAGCTGATTAATTTCCTGCTGGATAAACCGGCGCAATCCAGCGTCAGCGCGCGCTCCTGGGGCTTACCGGTACGCAACGACGTGGCGCCGGATGACGCTAACTTTAAGGCGGCGCAGGCGGTGCTCGACGGCGTGAAGCGCTGGGAACCTAACTGGGACGACGTTGCGCTTTCTCTCTCGGCGGATATCGCCCGCTGGCATAAAGTGACCGATAGCGAGTAAGCCTGATGTTAATGAAAACGACCGTCACGCCTTCCCCGTCGCTGGCGGGGACTTCCGGGATCACCCTGGACTCGCTGCGCGTTTCCTACCACGGCAACGTGGTCTTAAAACCGCTGTCATTGACCATTGAACCCGGTGAGGTGCTGGCGCTGATTGGCCCTTCCGGTTCCGGGAAAACCACCGTGCTGCGGGCGATTGCCGGATTTGTGCAACCGGCTGGCGGGCGGATCCTGATCGGCGACACGGACGTCACCCACCTGCCGCCTTACCAGCGCGGGCTGGCGATGGTGGTGCAGAACTACGCGCTGTTTCCCCATATGAAGGTGGAAGACAACGTCGCCTTCGGCCTGCGGGCGCAAAAGCAGCCCAGGGCGCTGATCGCCGGGCGGGTGACTGAAGCCTTAAAAATCGTTGGTATGGCGGACTACGCCACCCGCTATCCGCATCAGCTTTCCGGCGGCCAGCAGCAGCGCGTCGCGATAGCCCGCGCCATTGCCGTGCGTCCTCGGGTGTTGTTGCTTGATGAACCGCTGTCGGCGCTGGATGCGCAAATTCGTCATAACATGGTGGAAGAGATTGCCCGTCTGCACCGCGAACTGCCGGAGCTGACCATCCTCTACGTCACCCACGATCAGACCGAAGCGCTCACTCTGGCGGATAAAATCGGCATTATGAAAGACGGGTCGCTGATCGCCCATGGCGAAACGCACGAGCTGTACCACTATCCGCCGAACCGCTTTAGCGCCGAATTCCTCGGCCGCGCCAATATCCTGCAGGCGACGGCGCTGACCGATAGTCTTCAGCCGGGTCTGGTTAACGTGAGCTGCGGCGGCGGCCTGGTTAACGCCTTCAGCCGGGTTGGGCTGCATGGCAACAACAAGCTGTTATGCATTCGCCCGCAGCATATGAGCCTGGCGCCGCGATCGGCAACCAGTAATCGCCTCAACGCCACCCTGACTTCGGTACACTGGCAGGGCGATCTGACGCATCTGCTGTGCGACGTCGCGGGCGAAGCGGTGCGGATCGTCATGACTCACGTCAACCCCCTGCCGCGCGCGGGCGACAAGCTGGTGCTCTACTTCGAACCTGGCGATGCGGTTCTGATCGAGGAGCAATGATGGCGCAAACCTTAATCCTTACGCGCCCGGCGCGAAACCTGCGCCCTTACCTGTGGCTGGCGTTGCCGCTATTGGTGCTGGCGACGCTGTTTTTCTATCCGCTGTTGCTGATCGCCGAACAGGCGCTGCGCGACGCCAGCGGCAACCTGAGCCTCGAAACTTTCTGGCAGGTGATTGACTCAAAACGCTTTATTGGCGCGCTGCTCAATACCTTACAGATTGCGGTGTTCGCTACCCTTGGCTGCCTGGTGCTCGGCAGCGTTCTGGCGCTGATTCTGGTTTTTATTCCGTTCCCCGGCAGCCAGCTGATTTGCCGGGTGATCGATACTTTTATTGCGCTGCCGACCTTCCTGATCGCTCTCGCGTTCACCTTTATTTACGGATCGGCGGGGCTGCTCAACGGCGCCCTGATGGCGCTGTTCGCCTTTGAACTGCCGCCGGTGGACTTCCTTTATTCGATTAACGGCGTGATCCTGGCGGAGATCACCGTCTTTACGCCGCTGGTGATGCGCCCGTTGATGGCCGGACTGCGGCAGATCGATAAGAGTCAGCTGGAAGCGGCGAGTATTCTTGGCGCTCACCCGCTGCGGGTGATGACCCAGGTTATCTTCCCGGCGGCGCTGCCGGCGCTGATGGCGGGGGGCAGTCTGTGCCTGCTGTTGACCACTAACGAGTTCGGTATCGTGCTGTTTATCGGCGCCAAAGGGGTCAATACCCTGCCGATGATGGTCTACAGCAAGGCGATTCTGGAGTCGGATTACAGCGTGGCCTGCATGATCGCGCTGATGAATATTCTGCTGTCGCTGGGGCTGTTTATGCTCTATCGGCTGGCGGCGGCGCGCACTGGCGTAAGGAGTTAACGATGTTGATTTGGTCGCGTAAAGGCCGCGCGGCGGCGGGCGCGCTGGCGGTGACGCTCTTTGCCGGCATCTTCCTGCTGCCGCTGGCGGTGATTTTGCTCTCCAGCCTGAGCCAGCAGTGGAACGGCCTGCTGCCCACCGGCTTTACCTTTGCCCACTTTGTTAACGCTTTTCGCGGCGCGGCGTGGGATTCGCTGTTTTCCAGCCTGATGGTGGGCTTCTGCGCCAGCCTGCTGGCGCTGCTGTGCGGGATGTGGGCGGCGCTGGCGCTGCGCCAGACGGGCGCGAAGCTGCAGAAATATCTTGGGTTGATGTTTTATCTGCCCAGCGCCATCCCCTCGGTTTCCGTGGGACTGGGCATTCTGGTGGCCTTCAGCCAGGGGCCGCTGCAGATGAATGGCACCTTCTTTATCGTCCTGGCGGCGCATTTCGTGCTGATCTCGGCCTTTACCTTCAGCAACGTGACCACCGGGCTGGCGCGAATTTCCGCTGATATTGAAAACGTCGCCTCCAGCCTGGGCGCTTCCCCGTGGTACCGCCTGCGCCATGTGACGCTGCCGCTGATGACGCCATGGATGATCTCGGCGCTGGCGCTGAGTTTATCGCTGTCGATGGGGGAGTTGGGAGCGACGGTGATGATCTATCCGCCGGGCTGGACCACCCTGCCGGTGACCATTTTCAGCCTGACCGATCGCGGTAATATCGCCGATGGCTCGGCGCTGACCATCGTGCTGGTGGGCGTCACGCTGCTGTTGATGATGAAGCTGGAGCGCATCGCCCGTCGTTTGTGTCAGAGATAAAGAGTGGATGTCGTCATGCGGGGCTGGCGCCTGACCGCCCGGCGGCGCTGCGCTTGCGCGGGCCTACAGGGGGAGCCCGCAGGAAGGAACGTAGGCCGGATAAGGCATTTATGCCGCCATCCGGCATAAATGGAGCGCACCAGTCGTAGCCCGGCTAAGCGTAG
>NZ_JAKKOM010000021.1:0-95642 GCF_021739525.1 Klebsiella sp. 2019SCSN059
GGGTCTCCCCATGTGAGAGTAGGGAACTGCCAGGCATCAAATAAAGCAGAAAGCTCAGTCGAAAGACTGAGCTTTTTTGCGTTTTTGTCCTCCGGCGAGGGTGCCGACATGCTTCCCCCGGTGGCGCTGCGCTTACCGGGGCTACGGATCCAACATGGAGCTACGCCCCTCCTGTGGCGCGGACAAGATATGCAGCACTGACTCAGGGAAAAATATCGCCTGAAGTCCTGCTACTGCTTCGCTAACCAGCCGACAATAAATGTCGCAATCTGCGGAATATTATTTAAATCCGACAGCGGAAGTGAGGTCGCGATCGATACATCGCTGGCCACGGCGATCGTATGATCATCCATCGTTAACTCTTCCACACGATGGCCGCTGTTTTGCCGAAAAAGCAGGATCTTAGGCACTGCTTCATGCTTGAAACCCTCGACCAAAACAAGGTCCAGTCTGCTGGCATCCATTCGACTGACCAGCCATGTGAGATCTAATTCCGGCTTCTCGGGTGTTTCGGTCATCAGCGCCCACCGCTGTTCGCTGGCGACAATGGTTTGCGCAGCGCCCGCCTTGCGCAATTCATAGCTATCTTTGCCCGGCTTATCCACGTCCATATCATGATGGGTATGCTTGATCAGACCAGGGCGTAATCCTTGAGCGCACAGCTCAGGAATGAGACGCTTTAATAATGTCGTTTTCCCTGTACCGCTCCAGGCGGCAATCGCTAATAGCGGGATCATGATGGCTCCTGCATACGTTGCAAATCCTCGAGCGTATTCACATTCATAAAAGCCGATTTTACCTCGCTGAAGCTAACCGGATGGCCGCCCATCTGGAGCATGAACACCATTACCCGGCGTTCGCCGCTGGCAAGATAGGCCTCCAGATGCGGAATAATTTGACGATGCGCCAGCGCAACGGCGGGATGATCCCGTTCGCCGTCATGGGCCCAAACCACCGGCGCAGCGCTTTTTTGCTGGATAAAGCGCTCAACTAAAAATGACGGAATGAAGGGCGTGTCGCAGGGGCAAAAAACAAACCATGGACTCGCGACCTGCTGCATCACGGCAAGCATACCGGCTAAAGGACCCGGGTACCCCGCCTGCGTATCACGAAACACCGGATATCCACTGGCTTGCCACTGCGTAAGGTGACGGTTGGCGCTAATCACTAACTCATCTACCTGCGGAGCTAATGCCTCCGCGACGTGTCGCCAGAGAGGACGTCCATTGAGCAACTGTAATCCTTTATCAATGCCGCCCATTCGCGTGGCCCTGCCGCCCGCCAGCACGACGCCGGTTATCGCCTCGCTTTGCATATGAATATCGCCTCTTTCATTGTGGGATTGACCCTGTTAACTTGTCCCTATCAAGAGTAAGGAGCATGACCATGAAATGTAAACGTCTGAATGAAGTAATTGAACTCCTCCAGCCCGCCTGGCAGAAAGAGCCTGAACTGAACCTGATGCAATTTTTGCAGAAGCTGGCGAAAGAGGCCGGCTATGATGGCGAACTGAGCGATCTTTCCGATGATATTCTGATTTATCACCTGAAGATGCGTGATTCTTCAAAAGATGCTGTCATCCCGGGTATTCAGAAGGATTATGAAGAGGACTTTAAAACCGCGCTGTTGCGCGCCCGCGGCGTAATAAAAGAGTAAAAGGTTGTAAGCGCTGCCGCGTAAAGCGCAATGAGATGATATCCTGAACTATTCGTACGATTATCGGATGTCAGGATGCACGATAAGGCTTTTACTTTTCAGACGCTTCGCCCGGATACCATTATCGATGGATTATTCGATCAGGGTATGCGGGTGGACTCCGGTCTTACCCCGCTGAACAGCTATGAGAACCGCGTTTATCAGTTCCAGGACGAAGAGCGTCATCGCTATGTGGTGAAGTTCTATCGTCCTGAGCGCTGGTCGGCAGCGCAGATCCTTGAAGAACACCAGTTTGCGCTTCAGCTTGTAGAAGATGAAGTGCCCGTTGCTGCGCCGCTGTTATTTAACGACAGTACGCTTCATCAGCATCAGGGATTTTATTTTGCCGTTTTCCCAAGCCTTGGCGGCCGACAGTTCGAGGCGGATAACCTTGATCAGATGGAGTGGGTTGGCCGTTATCTTGGGCGCCTGCACCAGACCGGGCGCAAACAGCGCTTTTCTGCGCGTCCGGAGATTGGCGTGCAGGAGTATCTGCTGGAACCGCGCCAGGTATTTGAACAGTCGACGCTTATCCCGTCAGGCCTGAAGGCCGATTTCCTGAAGGCGACCGATAAACTCATCGCTGCCGTCATGACCCAATGGCACGGCGGTGGGACTACTTTGCGCCTGCATGGTGACTGCCATGCAGGCAATATCCTCTGGCGCGATGGGCCGCTGTTTGTTGACTTAGACGATGCGCGAACCGGCCCGGCGATTCAGGATCTGTGGATGCTGCTCAACGGCGATAAGGCTGAACAGCGTATGCAGCTGGAGACCATCGTCGAGGCCTATGAGGAATTCAGCCCCTTTAACAGCGATGAAATCGCGCTTATTGAACCTTTACGCGCCATGCGACTGGTTTATTATCTGGCGTGGTTGCTCAGACGCTGGGACGATCCGGCTTTCCCGGTTAATTTCCCCTGGTTAACCGGGGAGGATTACTGGCGAGGGCAGACGTCTACTTTTCTCGAGCAGGTGAAGGTTCTACAGGAACCCCCGCTTCAGTTAACGCCAATGTATTAATGTGATATATCCAGGAGAGAGTAAATCATGAAAAAAGTTTGGCTGGCGCTGGCTGGTATGATTCTGGCTTTTAGTGCATCCGCTGCCCAGATCACCGACGGCAAGCAGTACATCACCCTTGATAAGCCGGTTGCTGGCGAGCCACAGGTGCTTGAGTTCTTTTCATTCTACTGCCCGCACTGCTATCAGTTTGAAGAAGTGCTGCATGTCTCTGACAGCGTGCGCCAGAAACTGCCAGAAGGCACCAAAATGACCAAATACCACGTCGAGTTCCTGGGGCCGCTGGGCAAGGAGCTGACGCAGGCATGGGCTGTTGCCATCGCGCTGGGCGTTGAAGATAAAATTACGGCGCCGATGTTCGAAGCGGTACAGAAAAACCAGACCGTGCAGAGCCTGGCTGACATTCGTAAAGTGTTCGTCGACGCTGGCGTGAAAGGGGAAGACTACGATGCCGCATGGAACAGCTTCGTGGTGAAATCTCTGGTCGCTCAGCAGGAGAAAGCGGCAGCCGATCTGCAGCTGCAGGGGGTACCGGCTATGTACGTCAATGGTAAGTACCAGCTGAACCCGCAGGGGATGGACACCAGCAATATGGATGTCTTCGTCGCTCAGTATGCGGATACCGTGAAGCAGCTGGTTGAGAAGAAATAAAAAAAACGCCGGTCACTGACCGGCGTTACTCTATCTGCTTTACCGTGGCGCCCCTTCTTTGTCCCGCATAATGTCAGTTAACTGACGGTCTTTCTCTTCCCACAGCCCATTCAGCCAGCGCTGGAAGCCACGCTTAAAGTTCTTATCGTTGACGTAATCGCCGTGTAGCTCTTCGCCAATCGGTACCAGATTGATACGAACCACAATGCGCGTCAGTCGGCCGCTTAACATGTCGTAAAACGGCCTTGCATTATTTTCCGGGTAGCACAGCGTAACGTTCAGCAGTTTATCGAACTGCGAACCGAGAACATTGAGCGCCATGGCAATACCTGCCGCTTTCGGTGGTAAAAGATTGTGGTAAGGGGAGCGCGTCTCGCGCTTTTTTGCGTCGGTAAAACGCGAGCCTTCCACGAAATTGACGATAGTCGTCGGATGTGAGCGGAATTTCTCACATGAACGGCGGGTGGTTTCGACATCTTTACCACGGCGTTCCGGGTGACGAATAAGATAGCTACGCGAATAGCGGCGCATAAAAGGCATATCCAGCGCCCAGCAGGCGAGACCGATGAACGGTACCCACGCCAGCTGCTGTTTAAGGAAGTACTTATTCATCGGAATATGCTTGCGGAACAGTACGCACAGCACCACGATATCTGCCCAGCTGTGGTGGTTGCTGATCAGCAGATACCAGTTCTTTTTGCTCAGGCCTTCCAGACCCTGGACGTCCCATTTTAGCCAGGGATTGAGATGCAACAGCAGCGCCAGCCCTTCGCACCAGCAGTACATCATAAAATTGCAAAAAACGGATATAGAGCGCCATACCGCTGGAATGGGGACCAGCAGTTTAATCAGCCCGGCGACGATGATCGGTACAGAGCAGATAACGGTGACTAAGATGGTTAAGGCGATACTCAGCGGAAGTGTTATCGCAGCGAGTAATCTCGACATAGTTAGTTTATTCAGAAAGTTAGGCTGACAAAGAGCGCCTTTAAGCTGCGCAAGGGGCTGATTTTACCAGAAAACGCGGCAAATGACGGGTCTTACCAGAACAGAAAAAAACAAGGATCTTCTATCCACATGGAAGATTAGGTCATCAAATTAATGCCAGGATCGTTGATCTGTTTTTAAGTGATTGATAAATAGTAATTAATACTATTTATTCATTTATTTCCCGGGGCGGATAAGCTGACGTTGTAAAACTATGCACAAAGTTATCCACAAGCTAAGTTGTCGCGCGATCGCGACGATCGTTGAATCTTTTCCGCGAAATGCGGGAAAAATTCAGGATTTCATGCCCGTCTGTGGCATCCTTTATCCATAATCTGATAAACAGGCACGGAAATTATGGTTCAGATCCCAGAAAACCCTCTCATCCTCGTTGACGGCTCCTCCTATCTTTATCGGGCGTATCATGCGTTTCCGCCGCTGACTAACAGCGCAGGGGAGCCCACCGGGGCTATGTACGGCGTACTGAATATGCTGCGCAGTTTGATTCTGCAGTATCAACCGACTCATGCCGTCGTGGTCTTTGATGCGAAAGGGAAAACCTTCCGTGATGAATTGTTCGAACATTACAAATCTCATCGCCCGCCGATGCCGGACGATCTGCGCGCGCAGATTGAGCCGTTGCATAAGATGGTGAAAGCGATGGGGCTGCCGCTGATGGCGGTCCCAGGCGTCGAAGCTGACGATGTGATTGGCACCCTGGCGCGGGAAGCGGAAAGGGCCGGACGTCCGGTGCTGATCAGTACCGGCGATAAAGACATGGCCCAGCTGGTGACGCCGGGGATCACCCTGATCAATACCATGACCAACACTATCCTCGGGCCGGATGAGGTGGTTACCAAATACGGCGTCCCGCCGGAGCTGATTATTGATTTCCTGGCGCTGATGGGCGACTCCTCGGATAACATTCCTGGCGTGCCGGGCGTGGGCGAAAAGACCGCCCAGGCGCTGCTGCAAGGCCTTGGCGGCCTCGATACGCTGTATGCGGAACCGGAGAAAATCGCTGAACTGAGCTTCCGCGGCGCGAAAACGATGGCGGCGAAGCTGGTGCAGAACAAGGAGGTGGCTTATCTCTCTTATCAGCTGGCGACCATCAAAACCGACGTCGAGCTGGAGCTCACGTGTGAAGAGCTTGAGGTGCAGCCGCCGGCTGCAGACGATCTGCTGGCGCTGTTCAGACAGTATGAGTTTAAGCGCTGGACCACCGACGTTGAAGCCGGGAAATGGCTGCAGGCGAAGGGGGGCAAACCGGCTGCGAAACCTGCAGTGCCTGCAGCAGCGGCAGAAGCCGAAGAAGAGGTTGAAGCCGCTACTGCACTTTCAGCAGAGCACTATGTCACTATCCTTGATGAGGCCACGCTGCTCACCTGGATCGATAAGCTGAAGCAGGCGCCGCTCTTTGCCTTTGATACGGAAACCGACAGCCTGGATAACATCTCCGCCAACATGGTCGGCCTTTCATTCGCTGTTGAGCCGGGCGTGGCCGCCTATGTCCCGGTAGCGCATGATTACCTTGATGCGCCGGACCAGATCCCGCGCGAGCGCGTGCTGGCGCTGCTTAAACCGCTGCTGGAGGATGAGAAGCTGCTCAAGGTTGGGCAAAATCTCAAATACGATCGCGGCATTTTGGCTAATTACGACATTGAGCTGCGCGGGATTGCGTTCGATACCATGCTGGAATCTTACATTCTCGACAGCGTGGCGGGCCGCCACGATATGGACAGTCTTTCCGACCGCTGGCTGAAGCATAAAACGATTACCTTCGAAGAGATCGCTGGCAAGGGTAAGAATCAGCTCACCTTTAACCAGATTGCGCTGGAAGAGGCTGGTCGCTACGCGGCGGAAGACGCCGACGTCACGCTTCAGTTGCATCTGAAAATGTGGCCGAAGCTGCAGCAGCATGAAGGTCCGCTGAATATCTTCCAGCACATTGAAATGCCGCTGGTGCCGGTGCTGTCTCGCGTTGAGCGCAATGGCGTTAAAATCGACCCCGCCGTGCTGCATGCGCACTCGCAGGAAATTGCCCAGCGCCTGGTTGAGCTGGAGCAGCGGGCGCATGAGATCGCCGGGGAAGCGTTTAATCTCTCCTCCACCAAACAGCTGCAAACGATCCTGTTTGAAAAACAGGGTATCAAACCGCTGAAGAAGACGCCGGGCGGCGCGCCGTCAACCTCTGAAGAGGTACTGGAAGAGCTGGCGCTCGATTACCCGTTGCCGAAGGTGATTCTGGAGTACCGTGGGCTGGCGAAGCTGAAGTCGACCTATACCGATAAGCTGCCGCTGATGATTAACCCCAAAACGGGCCGCGTGCATACCTCCTATCATCAGGCGGTTACCGCCACTGGCCGTTTGTCGTCTACCGATCCAAACCTGCAAAACATTCCGGTGCGTAACGAAGAAGGGCGCCGTATTCGCCAGGCGTTTATCGCGCCGGAAGATTACGTCATTGTCTCGGCGGACTACTCGCAAATCGAGCTGCGCATTATGGCGCACCTGTCGCGGGATAAAGGCCTGCTGACCGCCTTCGCGGAAGGGAAGGATATTCACCGGGCGACGGCGGCTGAAGTGTTTGGCTTACCGCTGGACAGCGTCAGCAGCGAACAGCGGCGCAGTGCGAAAGCTATCAACTTCGGTCTGATCTATGGCATGAGCGCCTTTGGCCTGGCCCGCCAGCTGAACATCCCGCGTAAAGAAGCGCAGAAGTACATGGATCTTTATTTCGAGCGTTATCCGGGCGTGCTGGAGTATATGGAGCGCACCCGCGCACAGGCGAAGGAGCAAGGTTATGTTGAAACGCTGGATGGCCGTCGACTCTATTTACCGGATATCAAGTCCAGCAATGGCGCTCGTCGCGCCGGTGCGGAACGTGCGGCGATTAACGCCCCGATGCAGGGGACGGCTGCGGATATCATCAAGCGGGCGATGATTGCCGTTGATGAATGGCTGCGCAGCGAGAAGCCTCGCGTGCGGATGATCATGCAGGTTCACGATGAACTGGTCTTTGAAGTGCATAAAGATGAGCTCGATGCCGTATCGAAAAAGATCCACGAACTGATGGAGAACAGCACTACGCTGGCGGTACCGTTGCTGGTGGAAGTGGGCAGCGGAGAGAACTGGGATCAAGCGCACTAAGTATACAAAGCGCAACGCGATTTTCTGTAAGTAAGCAACATAACTTATAGAGTTTTGTGAGGATCATTTGAATTTGCTATGTAAATAGTGAAAAAAAACTACAAAAAATGCTTTATCCGTGAGCGAAAGAAGAGTAGAGTTATTCGCGTAGGGTACAGAGGTAAGATGTTCTATCTTTCAGACCTTTTACTTCACGTAATCGGATTTGGCTGAATATTTTAGCCGCCCCGGTCATTTATGACCGGGGCGTTTTTTATTGCGCGAAAGAAAAGTGGCAAAGGGACAGGACACGCTTGTGCTTGATTCTGGAGAGGAACCCGGATAAGGCGCGGTACGCTCTTATCCGGCTGTTCGTGACGATTACTCGTCTACGGCGCGCTCTTCTTCCTGCGGCGGGATTTCGTTAAACCAGCTATCCAGCTTCTGTCGCAGCTTATCCACGCCAGATTTTTTCAGCGAGGAGAAGGGTTCAACCTGGACATCGCCATTGAAGGCCAGTACCGCTTCACGCACCATATTCACTTGCGCTTTACGCGCGCCGCTGGCGAGCTTGTCGGCTTTGGTCAGCAGCACCAGCACCTGAATATCGCTTTCTACCGCCCATTGGATCATCTGCTGATCGAGATCTTTAAGCGGGTGGCGAATGTCCATCAGAACCACCAGGCCCTTCAGGCACAGACGTTTTTCCAGGTATTCTCCCAGCGCGCGCTGCCACTTGATCTTCATCTCTTCCGGGACTTGCGCATAACCATAGCCGGGCAGGTCGACCAGGCGTTTGCCTTCGGCAACTTCGAACAGGTTAATCAGCTGTGTACGTCCGGGCGTTTTGGAGGTCCGCGCCAGGCTTTTCTGGTTGGTCAGCGTATTCAGTGCGCTGGATTTTCCCGCATTGGAGCGGCCGGCGAATGCCACTTCAATACCAGTATCGGCAGGAAGATGGCGGATATCTGGCGCGCTGGTGACAAAGTGCGTCAGTTGATAATTCCAGTTGGTCAAGACGGTCGTCTCCGTTAAAACAGGCTATGGCAGGGATTATACCTGAACAGCAGAAAAAGGCTGTTTTTACCGCACGCCGGTTCTGTAAGTAAAAACCCTGCACTTTGTGAGACATTGGCTATTCTTCGTATAGGACATGCCTGAGAAAAATAAGGCCAACAAATCATAACCATATGAAAGTAAATAAATTATAAAAATAGAGAAATCTGAAAGTAGATTTTTAACGGCCAGACTGGTTGTCGATTTTTGTCAACACGGTAAAGTAATACACAACGGCGAGGATGCTGAAAAGGATGAGGACTCAGGACGAGGGGTCAGGAAGCGCCAGGAGGCGAAGACCACAGGATTGTCAGGATGACACGCGTTTTGGAAACGTTTCAAAGGGAAAAGGAAGAAACAGGGACCGTTGGACGCTAAGGGAAAGACAGGGTAAGTCGTTAGCGAACAGGGAAAGAAGAGCCCGTTAAGGGTGGTCAGTGAGGAAAAAGGCGACAGAGTAATCTGTCGCCTTTTTTCTTTGCTTGCTTTCTGCTAGATTCCGCCTCAATTCTATACTGAATAATACTGTCTGAAGATTACACACCATGAAAAAACCGACATCCGCCACCCGTGGCAAATCCGGCCGCAAGTCGCGTGAAGAGTTAAATCAGGAAGCTCGCGATCGCAAACGGCAGAAGAAACATCGTGGCCACGCGGCAGGAAGTCGCGCGAACGGCGGCGATGCGGCTTCAGCGGGTAAAAAACAGCGCCAGGCGCAAGATCCGCGCGTGGGCAGCAAAAAACCAATCCCGCTGGGCGCGAGCGAAAGCAGCGCTCCAGCTCCCAAGCAGCATAAACCAAAGAGCGAGAAACCTATGCTTTCACCGCAGGCTGAGCTGGAGTTGCTGGAGAATGATGAGCGCCTGGACGCGCTGCTGGAACGTCTGGAAGAGGGCGGTACCCTGAATGCAGAAGAGCAGAGCTGGGTGGATGCCAAACTGGATCGTATTGATGAGCTGATGCAGCAGCTCGGCCTCTCTTACGATGACGAAGATGAAGAAGAGGAAGAGCGTCAGGAAGATATGATGCGTCTGCTGAAGGGTGGAAAATAACATTTGCATCCCATCGGATCCCCGGTACTGCTTATAACCCTTCTGGTTATATGTTATCTGCTGTGGTTATTCGTTAAACTACGACGGTTGTCGCGGCGTCAGAAATGGCTGCGCAACCGGCTCATGACCCGCGGTGCGGTGGGGCCGGGACGGCGTACCCGTCGGCGGCACCATCGGAAGGAGTGAGCATGTCTGAGCAGATAATCGACTGGGATCTGGCCCTGATCCAGAAATATAACTATTCCGGGCCGCGCTATACCTCGTATCCCACCGCGCTGGAGTTTTCACCACAATTCGGCGCGGCGGAATTCGATGCCGCTGTGGCCCGTTACCCACAGCGCCCCCTGTCGCTGTATGTGCATATCCCGTTTTGCCATAAGCTGTGTTATTTCTGCGGCTGCAATAAGATCGTCACCCGCCAGCAGCATAAGGCCGATCAGTATCTCGATCTCCTTGAACAGGAGATCATCCACCGCGCGCCGCTGTTTGCCAACCGTCAGGTTAAGCAACTGCACTGGGGAGGCGGCACGCCGACCTATCTCAATAAGGCGCAAATCAGTCGCCTGATGGATCTGTTGCGTACCCATTTTCATTTCAGCGCCGAAGCCGAGATCTCTATCGAGGTCGATCCGCGTGAAATCGAGCTGGATGTCCTCGATCATTTACGCGCTGAGGGTTTCAACCGCCTGAGTATGGGCGTGCAGGACTTCAATAAAGAGGTTCAGCGTCTGGTTAACCGCGAGCAGGACGAAGCGTTCATCTTTGACTTGCTTCGCCATGCGCGGGAGATTGGATTTACTTCGACCAATATCGACCTCATCTACGGCCTGCCGAAGCAAACGCCGGAGAGCTTTGCCTTCACCCTGCAAAAGGTCGCCGAGCTCAACCCTGACCGCCTGAGCGTGTTTAACTACGCGCATCTGCCCACGCTCTTTGCCGCACAGCGCAAAATTAAAGATGCCGATCTGCCCTCCGCTGAACAGAAGCTGGAGATCCTCCAGGAGACCATCGGCTCGCTGACGGCGGCGGGCTATCAGTTTATCGGCATGGACCACTTCGCGCGTCCTGATGATGAATTAGCGGTCGCGCAACGTCACGGCGTACTGCACCGCAATTTCCAGGGCTACACCACTCAGGGCGATACCGATTTGCTGGGGATGGGCGTGTCTGCGATCAGCATGATTGGCGACAGCTACGCTCAGAACCAAAAAGAGCTGAAGCAGTACTACCAGCAGGTGGCAGAGCAAGGGAACGCCCTGTGGCGCGGGATCGCGTTAACCCGTGACGACTGTTTGCGTCGCGACGTGATTAAGGCGTTGATCTGTAACTTCCGTCTGGATATTGATGCCGTCGAAGCGCAGTGGGCCGTGGATTTTCAGACTTATTTTGCCGAGGACCTGAAACTGCTGGCGCCGCTGGCGCATGACGGGCTGGTGGTGGTGGAGAGTAAGGCTATCCAGGTAACGGCGAAAGGCCGCCTGCTGATCCGCAACATCTGCATGTGCTTTGATGCCTATCTCCGGCAAAAGGCTCGGATGCAGCAGTTCTCACGGGTGATTTAATGTTTTCCCCCTCTCCCGCAGGAGAGGGGGAACAATTAGCTGAACAGCCCGACCAGCGCAGCGCACAGCACGGCAGCGACTGCCGTTTGCGGCGTGTGACTCGCAGCGGCGCCGCTCGATATCATACTCACCAGTGATTCAAACATGATGCTCTCCCCTAATGCCGGGCACGATCATACTCAACTCATCGGAACAGTAAAGTACAAAATAGCAGCACTTTGCGCTGATCGGCTATTTTTCATCACGCCGTTAAACCCTACTCCATACCCAACTCTTTTAGCTTACGCGTCAAGGTATTACGACCCCATCCCAGCAGGCGCGCAGCCTCCTGTTTATGTCCTTGAGTATGACGCAGGGCGGTTGTCAGCAGCGTGCGTTCCATTTCGGGTTGCGCTTCTGAGAGCAGGTTTTGATGACCGGAGCGCAGCGCCCGATCGGCCCACTGACCCAGCAGCGTCGCCCAGCTGTCTGGCTGCATCTGCGTCGGGCTATCAGGAATGGTGGTCTCAAACAGTTCGCTCGGCAGATCCTGCGTCAGCACCTCCTGGCCGGCGGCCATGACGGTGAGCCAGCGACAGGTGTTTTCCAGCTGGCGAACGTTGCCCGGCCACGCCAGGCGGGTCAGCGCTGTCTCCGTTTCCGGATGCAGCTGTTTGGCTTCAACACCTAGCTCGCGGGCGGCAATCTGCAGAAAATGGCGGGCCAGACGAGGAATATCTTCCCGACGCTCGCGCAGCGGCGGCAAATGCACCCGGATCACGTTCAGGCGGTGGAATAAATCTTCACGGAATTTCCCCTCCTGCACCCGCTGCTCCAGATTCTGGTGGGTGGCGGCGATGATCCGCACATCGACCTTCACCGGCGCGTAACCGCCCACGCGATAAAACTGGCCATCCGCCAGAACGCGCAGCAGGCGAGTCTGGACATCCAGCGGCATATCGCCAATTTCATCCAGGAACAGCGTACCGCCGTCAGCCTGTTCAAAGCGACCCTGACGGACGGTATTGGCGCCGGTAAAGGCCCCTTTTTCATGCCCAAACAGTTCCGATTCGATCAGGTCCTTGGGGATCGCCGCCATATTCAGCGCGATAAATGGCGCTTTTGAGCGCGGGCTATGACGATGCAGGGCATGAGCGACAAGCTCTTTACCGGTACCGGATTCGCCATTGATCAGCACGCTGATGGATGAGCGCGACAGACGGCCAATAATGCGAAAGACATCCTGCATGGCCGGCGCCTCGCCAATGATATCGGCGGTGGGGCTGCTTATCGGCGCATTTCGCGGCTGCTGCTGCTCCTGATAGTGGCTAATCGCCCGGTCGACGAGGGCGACGGCTTCATCGATATCAAAAGGTTTGGGCAGATAATCAAACGCGCCTTGTTGATAAGCGCTGACCGCGGCGTCCAGATCGGAATGCGCGGTCATTATGATGACCGGAAGCATTGGATGACGCTGCTTAATCTGTTTGAGCAGCGCCAGGCCATCCATTCCCGGCATACGGATATCTGACAGCAGTACATCCGGGGTTTTGGTGGTGAGGGCATCTAGCACCTCATTGCCGCTTTCGAACGTTGTGCAGCTCAAGCCGGCTCCGGTGAGCGCGCGTTCAAGCACCCAGCGGATGGAGCTATCGTCATCAACGATCCAGGCTATCCCTCGTTGCATAAACACCTCTACTTCCGAATAGGCAGGTATACCGAAAATTCGGTATGACCCGGCCAGCTGGTGAATTCAATTTTGCCGGAGTGCTGATCGATAAGGCTGCGGGCGATAGATAAGCCCAGGCCGGTACCGCCTTCGCGGCCGCTGACCATCGGATAAAACAACGTATCCTGGAGCTGGGGCGGAATACCCGGGCCATTATCTTCGACGTCAATACGGGCGGCGAGGCGATAACGCACCCCGTGCAGCGTCAGCTGGAAAGCGGTCCGGGTACGGAGAACAATTTCGCCCCCTTCCGGCCCCAGCGCCTGCAGCGCATTACGGACGATGTTCAGCAACACCTGTTCAATTTGATCCGGGTCGTGGGGGAGTTCCGGCAGGCTGGGGTCGTAATCACGGATCAACTTCACGTTGTCCGGCAACTCCATCGAGACCAGTTTCACTACCCGTTCGGCGACCTTGTGGATGCTTTCGGTAACGTGCATGCCCGGATGCTGTGGCCCGAGCAGGCGATCGACCAGATTTCTCAGCCGGTCGGCCTGCTCGATGATCACTTTGGTATATTCCGTTAGCGCCGGGTCGGGCAGGGCTTTGCTGAGCAGCTGTGCCGCGCCGCGCAGGCCGCCTAACGGGTTTTTAATCTCGTGCGCCAGGCCGCGGACCAGATCGCGGGCGGCGACCTGCTGCGCGTGCTGCAGCTGCTCCTGGCTCAGGCGGCGCTGGTTATCCATCGGCGCCATTTCCAGCAGAATAAAGCCTTCCGGCAGCCGCTGGGCGGTCAGCGACAGGATATGCGAGCGGCCATCGATAACCAGCGTCACTTCGTTATCGGTAAAACCCTGGCCCGCCTGCAGACTCTCCTGCATCAGCCCGATATTCAATGAGAAATAGCTCAACAGCTCAGGTAACGGGGTGCCAAACAGTTTGCGCGAACTCTGCGCCAGCAGCTGCTGGGCCGCAGGATTGGCAAAGTGCACCGCCAGGTCGTCATCGACCAGTAAGATACTGTTGATAAGAGAGTTAAGGATCTGCCCAGCATCGGGCAGTGTGCCTGTTGCCATTCGACAGTCTCCTGAAAAAGAGTGCACCAATTTAGTGCAGTATAGCTTTTTATCGGTAAAAAGCTCGCGAGATCAGCGTGTTGGTGGAGAAAAAAGCCCATCCTGAGATGGGCTGAAAGTTTCCACGGCAACAAAATATCCCGGGCATCCCGCGCCACAACACGACATACCCTGGATTTACAGCAAAATTAGACGCTGTAGTACAGTTCGAACTCAACCGGATGCGGAGTCATGCGTACGCGGTCGTTCTCTTCCAGACGCAGGGCGATGTAAGCATCGATAGCGTCATTAGTGAATACGCCGCCAGCTGTCAGGAACTCGCGGTCAGCATCCAGGGCCTGCAGGGCTTCTTCCAGAGAACCGGCAACCTGCGGGATCTCTTTCGCTTCTTCCGGCGGCAGGTCATACAGGTTTTTGTCCATTGCTTCGCCCGGATGGATTTTGTTCTTGATACCATCAAGGCCAGCCATCAGCAGCGCCGCAAAGCACAGGTACGGGTTGGCAGCCGGGTCCGGGAAGCGCACTTCGATACGACGCGCTTTCGGAGAGGTCACCACCGGAATACGGATGGAGGCAGAGCGGTTACGGGCAGAGTAAGCCAGCATAACCGGCGCTTCGTAACCCGGGACCAGACGCTTGTAGGAGTTGGTGGTCGGGTTCGCCAGGGCGTTGATGGCTTTAGCGTGTTTGATTACGCCGCCGATGTAGAACAGCGCCTGCTCAGACAGACCTGCGTATTTGTCGCCGGAGAACAGGTTGGTGCCGTTCTTCGCCAGAGACATATGGCAGTGCATGCCGGAGCCGTTATCGCCGAACATCGGTTTCGGCATAAAGGTCGCGGTTTTACCGAAGCGGTGAGCGACGTTGTGAACAACGTATTTGTAAATCTGAATTTCGTCCGCTTTTTTGGTCATGGTGTTGAAGCGAGTTGCCACTTCGTTCTGACCTGCGGTAGCCACTTCGTGGTGGTGAGCTTCAACAACCAGGCCCATCTCTTCCATGATCATACACATGGTGGAACGGATATCCTGAGAAGAGTCTACTGGCGGAACCGGGAAGTAACCCCCTTTCACGCCCGGACGGTGACCTTTGTTACCGCCTTCGTATTTGGTGGAGGAGTTCCACGCACCTTCGATGTCATCGATCGCGACATGGGAGCCGGAGATAGAGGCGCCGAAACGGATGTCGTCGAACAGGAAGAATTCTGGTTCTGGCCCAAACAGGACGGTGTCAGCGATGCCGGTGGCGCGCAGGTACTCTTCAGCGCGTTTCGCGATGGAGCGCGGGTCACGGTCATAGCCCTGCAGGGTGCCTGGCTCGAGGATATCGCAGCGGATGATCAGGGTCGGTTCTTCGTAGAACGGGTCAATGACCGCGGTGGAAGCGTCCGGCATCAGGACCATGTCAGATTCGTTGATACCTTTCCAGCCACCAATCGAGGAGCCATCAAACATTTTGCCTTCTTCGAAGAATTCGGCATTTACCTGATGAGACGGAATCGTGACGTGCTGTTCTTTACCTTTGGTATCGGTGAAGCGCAGATCGACAAACTTCACTTCGTGCTCGTTCAGCATCGTCAAAACGTGTTCAGCGGACATACTTAAACTCTCCCGGATTGGTCATTGTCGTCGTGGTAACGAAAACTTCATACTGCTTAAAAGTGGCGTTGTTGCCTTAAAAAATATAAAGCGAAATCTGTGCCAACTTTTAAATGCCCTATAAAACGCTGTATCATGCGCACCATAGTGCAAAAGGACTGCACCATGATGGAGATAATGCACCAAAATAGTGCCTCAGTGTGAACATTGAGCACCATTTTGGTGCAATTTTTGTTACGGTGCCCTTTTATCGCTCCGTGAAAGCGGTCACAAAGAAACTCTGCAATACTTGTTTGCGGAGGATGTTTGTGATCCTGTTCAGTCCTTCGCTTAATACGTGTACAATAACGCGCTATTTCTAATGCCTGAGGCAAAGTTGTGATCGAAAATCTGCGTAATATCGCCATCATCGCGCACGTTGACCATGGTAAAACTACCCTGGTTGACAAGCTGCTACAGCAATCCGGTACGTTCGACGCACGTACTGAAGCACAAGAACGTGTGATGGACTCCAACGATTTGGAGAAAGAGCGTGGGATTACCATCCTCGCGAAAAACACCGCAATCAAATGGAATGATTACCGTATCAACATCGTTGATACCCCAGGGCACGCCGACTTCGGAGGTGAAGTTGAGCGTGTTATGTCCATGGTTGACTCTGTGCTGCTGGTGGTAGATGCCTTTGATGGCCCGATGCCGCAAACGCGCTTCGTGACCAAAAAAGCTTTTGCCCACGGTCTGAAGCCGATCGTGGTCATCAACAAAGTTGACCGCCCGGGCGCGCGTCCGGACTGGGTTGTCGATCAGGTGTTCGACCTGTTCGTTAACCTCGACGCGACCGACGAACAGCTGGACTTCCCGATCGTTTACGCGTCCGCGCTGAACGGTATCGCGGGTCTGGACCACGAAGACATGGCTGAAGACATGACCCCGCTGTACCAGGCGATTGTCGATCGCGTGCCGGCGCCGGACGTTGACCTTGATGGTCCGCTGCAGATGCAGATCTCCCAGCTGGACTACAACAACTACGTTGGCGTCATCGGCATCGGCCGCATCAAACGCGGTAAAGTGAAGCCGAACCAGCAGGTCACTATCATCGATAGCGAAGGCAAAACCCGTAACGGTAAAGTCGGTAAAGTACTGACCCACCTGGGTCTTGAGCGTATCGAGAGCGACGTAGCTGAAGCTGGCGACATCATCGCGATCACCGGTCTGGGCGAGCTGAACATCTCCGACACCATCTGCGACCCGCAGAATGTCGAAGCGCTGCCGGCCCTGTCCGTCGATGAACCGACCGTTTCCATGTTCTTCAACGTCAACACCTCTCCGTTCTGCGGTAAAGAAGGTAAGTTCGTTACCTCTCGCCAGATTCTGGACCGCCTGAACAAAGAGCTGGTGCACAACGTGGCGCTGCGCGTTGAAGAAACCGAAGACGCTGATGCGTTCCGCGTTTCCGGCCGTGGTGAACTGCACCTGTCCGTTCTGATTGAAAACATGCGTCGTGAAGGTTTCGAGATGGCGGTTTCCCGTCCGAAAGTTATCTTCCGTGAAATCGACGGCCGTAAACAAGAGCCGTTCGAGAACGTGACGCTGGACGTCGAAGAGCAGCACCAGGGTTCTGTTATGCAGGCGCTGGGCGAGCGTAAAGGCGACCTGAAAAACATGAATCCGGACGGAAAAGGCCGCGTACGTCTCGACTACGTGATCCCAAGCCGCGGTCTGATCGGCTTCCGTTCAGAGTTCATGACCATGACCTCCGGTACCGGTCTGCTGTACTCCACCTTCAGCCACTACGACGACGTTCGTCCGGGCGAAGTGGGCCAGCGTAACAACGGCGTGCTGATCTCCAACGGTCAGGGTAAAGCGGTAGCGTTCGCCCTGTTCGGTCTGCAGGATCGCGGTAAGCTGTTCCTCGGTCACGGTGCGGAAGTTTACGAAGGCCAGATCATCGGTATTCACAGCCGTTCTAACGACCTGACGGTAAACTGCCTGACCGGTAAGAAACTGACCAACATGCGTGCGTCCGGTACTGACGAAGCCACGGTTCTGGTTCCGCCGGTTAAGATGACCCTGGAGCAGGCTCTGGAGTTCATCGATGACGACGAACTGGTAGAAGTCACTCCGACCTCTATCCGTATCCGTAAACGTCACCTGACTGAGAACGACCGTAAACGCGCAATGCGCGGTGCAAAAGAAGAGTAATTTATTCTTCTTGTTGTTCGTAAAACCCCGCCTCTCCGGCGGGGTTTCTTTTTTTGATTCCTGCATCACACGCCAATAGTCAAATCCTGCCTTTCCCGCTAAAGTTAATTTTCCACGGCGCGGAAGGAGACGAAAATGCTCTATATCTTTGATTTAGGTAATGTGATTGTCGACATTGACTTCAACCGGGTATTGGGGGCCTGGAGCGATTTAACCCGCATCCCGCTGGCGACGCTGAAGCAGCATTTCACCATGGGAGAGGCTTTCCATCAGCATGAGCGCGGCGAGCTCAGCGACGAAGATTTTGCCGCCGCCATGTGCCATGAAATGAATATGTCCCTCAGCTATGAGCAGTTTGCTCACGGCTGGCAGGCGGTGTTTGTCGCACTGCGTCCGGAAGTGATTGCGATCATGCAAAAACTGCGTGCCCAGGGCCATCGCGTGGTGGTGCTCTCCAATACCAATCGTCTTCACACCACGTTCTGGCCGGATGAATACCCGGAAGTGCGCGCTGCCGCCGATCGCATCTATCTGTCCCAGGAGATGGGAATGCGTAAGCCTGAAGCGCAAATTTATCAGCGAGTACTGGAAGAAGAGGGCTTTTCCGCCGCAGATACGGTCTTTTTTGATGATAACGTCGATAATATAGCAGGGGCTAACCGGTTGGGGATCACCAGTATTCTGGTGACCGGGAAGAAGACCATCCCTGACTATTTCGCGAAACAGCTATGCTAAGAACCGTTCATCAAAAATTACTCCACCATACCCGGCCGCTGCTGGCGTGGCTTAAGCTGCTGTGGCGGCGTATTGATGAAGACCATATGACCACCCTGGCGGGGAACCTCGCCTATGTGTCATTACTGTCCCTGGTGCCGCTGATTGCCGTCGTGTTCGCGCTGTTTGCGGCCTTCCCCATGTTCTCCGAAGTCAGCGTGCAGATCCGCCATTTTATCTTCGCCAATTTTATTCCGGCGACCGGGGATGTGATCCAGGGATATATCGAGCAGTTCGTCGCCAATTCCAGCCGCATGACCGCCGTAGGCGCCTTTGGCCTGATCGTGACCTCGCTGCTGCTGATGTACTCGATCGACAGCGCGCTAAACACCATCTGGCGCAGCACGCGCAGCCGGCCCAAAGTTTACTCCTTTGCCGTCTACTGGATGATCCTGACCCTTGGTCCGCTGCTGGCGGGCGCCAGCCTGGCGATCAGTTCCTATCTGCTGTCGCTGCGCTGGGCAAGCGACCTGGACGGCGTAATTGATAATCTGCTCCGCCTTTTCCCGCTGATCCTCTCCTGGGCAGCATTCTGGCTGCTCTACAGTATTGTACCCACCACCCAGGTGCGTAACCGCGACGCGGTGATCGGGGCGCTGGTGGCGGCGCTGCTGTTCGAGGCAGGTAAAAAAGCGTTTGCCCTCTATATCACCACCTTTCCGTCCTATCAGCTCATTTATGGCGTGATTTCGGTGGTGCCGATTTTGTTCGTCTGGGTGTACTGGACCTGGTGTATCGTCTTGCTTGGCGCTGAAATTACTGTCACTCTCGGTGAATACCGCAAACTTAAAACAGAAGAAACAGAACAACCATGATTGCATTAATTCAACGCGTATCCCGTGCAAGCGTTACCGTGGCGGACGAAGTGATGGGCGAAATTGGCCCAGGGCTTCTGGTGCTGCTGGGGGTCGAAAAAGACGATGATGAACAAAAAGCGAATCGCCTCTGCGAGCGCGTGCTGGGCTACCGCATCTTCAGCGATGCGGAGGGGAAAATGAACCTGAATGTTCAGCAGGCGGGCGGCAGCGTGCTGGTGGTTTCGCAATTTACGCTGGCGGCCGATACCGAGCGGGGGATGCGGCCGAGCTTCTCGAAAGGTGCTGCTCCGGACCGCGCTGAGGCGCTGTATGAGTATTTTGTCGCCCGCTGTCGCCAGCAGGAAATGAACACCCAGACCGGAAGATTCGCTGCGGATATGCAGGTTTCTTTGGTCAATGATGGTCCCGTGACCTTTTGGTTGCAGGTATGACCCAGCTTCCGGGCAGGCTGCGGGTAACAAAAGAGAGTACGACTATGTATCACCTTCGTGTACCGCAAACAGCAGAAGAGTTAGAGAGCTACTATCAGTTCCGTTGGGAAATGCTGCGTAAGCCGCTGCATCAGCCTAAGGGTTCGGAACGTGACGCCTGGGATGCGATGGCGCATCATCAGATGGTGGTGGATGAAGAGGGCAACCTGGTGGCCGTCGGCCGGCTATATATCAATGCGGAGAATGAAGCTTCCATTCGCTTTATGGCCGTTCATCCCTCGGTGCAGGATAAAGGGCTGGGTACGCTGATGGCGATGACCCTCGAGTCCGTCGCGCGTCAGGAAGGGGTTAAGCGGGTCACCTGTAGCGCTCGCGAAGATGCGGTGGAGTTTTTCGCCAAGCTCGGCTTTGTCAATCAGGGGGAGATTACTACCCCGACCACCACGCCGATCCGTCATTTCCTGATGATTAAACCGGTCGCGTCGCTGGACGATATTCTCCACCGCGGCGACTGGTGCGCGCAGCTACAGCAGGCGTGGTATCAGCATATCCCGCTGAGTGAAAAGATGGGCGTGCGCATTCAGCAGTACACCGGGCAGAAATTTATTACTACCATGCCGGAAGCGGGGAATCAGAATCCGCACCACACGCTGTTTGCCGGCAGCTTGTTCTCGCTCGCCACCTTAACCGGATGGGGGCTTATCTGGCTGATGCTGCGCGAGCGGCATCTGGGGGGTACCATCATTCTGGCGGATGCGCACATCCGCTACAGTCAGCCCATTAGCGGCCGCCCCAGCGCCATTGCCGACCTCGGTTCTCTGAGCGGCGATCTTGACCGTCTGGCGCGTGGGCGTAAAGCCCGCGTGCAAATGCAGGTGGAGCTTTTTGGCGACGATAAACAGGGCGCCGTATTCGAGGGGATCTACATCGTGCTGCCGGCGAAGCCCTTTGGTTCTTACGAAGAGGGCGGCAACGAGGAAGAGTAGCCCCGGGCGGTTATCGTCCTGGCGATGCTACGCGCCAGGCGATATCCCGCATGGCCTCTCGCGCGGCGCGGCTGATCCCCCCCAGCTGAAAGAAGCCGTGGATCACCCCCAGATAGCGCTGACAGGAACTCTCCGCCCCTTGCGCCATCAGCCTTCGATGCAGCGCTTCGCCCTCGTCGCGTAAAGGATCGAACTCCGCCGTCAGAATATGCACCGGCGGCAGACCGTGAAAATCGTCGCGCCAGAGCGGACTGGCATCCGGATGGTTCGCCGGCGTCGAGGCGAGGTACATTTCATAGCCGCTCAGCAGCGTGTCCCGGATAATCACATAGTCAGCGCCGTTGCTGACGTAGCTCGCCATGCTGGCGGTGGGGTCAAGCATGGGATAAATCAGAATCAGTTGCGCGGGTTGCCACGCCGTATTCGCTTTCAGGCGCAGGGCCGTTACCAGAGCGAGGTGCCCGCCGGCGCTGTCGCCAGCCAGGGTGATGCGTGATGCGTCAACGCCAAGCTGCTCCGCGTGTCGGTGGATAATCATGACACCTTGTTCTGCGTCATCGTGCGCTGCCGGAAAGGTATGCTCCGGCGCCAGGCGGTACTGCACGGCGATCACCCGGCAGCCGCTGAACCAGGCTAGCTGACGGAGCTGATTGTCGTGGGTGGCAAAGCCGCCGCTGACAAAACAGCCGCCGTGGTAGTAGATAAGTGTCGGCAACAAGCCGTTGGCGGTGGGCGGTGAAACGATGCGGAAGTTCATCCCCTCCAGCGTGATATCCTCCACCCGCACTCTCGTTTCCATCTCCCCGGCGAGCACCGCGCTGGCGATATAGCCGGCTCTCCGATCATCAATATGTTGATCGCGTGATGACGGACGCTCTGCCGCAATAAACGCCTCAACCAGCGAAGCAATTCCTTTTTCCAGCGCCATGTGAAGTTCCTTATACTGTTTTAATATCCAGTGTTATAGCCTGGATTGTGGCGAAAAGACAGACTTGATGAGATCGCCTTTACGTTCTGGAAAGCGGCTCGCAAAAATGCGTGTACGCCGGCCGAGGTGCTGGATACTGCGGTTTGGGACTTGTAATGTGTGACTGGTAGCTGTACGAGCCTGATTCGATTACTGTAAGCCAATGGCGTAGCAAGATGAGCTTTATAGAAACGCATTGAAAGACCGGGTCGCAAGTGCTTCCCGGTTTGATGAGAACTTACTCCCCTTCGCCGGGGAACATGAACGGGTTTATTGAGCTTCTGGCGAAGCCTTCCTGCTCCATGCGGGCGTCGAGCACCAGGGATGCCAAATCGTCGGCGACGGCTTCGACTTTCGGATCCTTCTCCTGATACATAATCTTCAGGTAGGTTCCGCAGTCGCCACAGCTTTCAGCTTTCACCGCAGCCTGCTCGTTGTCCAGTGACCAGTAGTGCAGATCGCGGCTCTGTTCGCAATTGCTACATTTGACGCGTACCACGTGCCACTCGGTTTCGCACAGATTGCAGTGCAGATAGCGCAGCCCCTGGGTGGTACCGATCTGCACGATGCTGGAGACCGGCATCGAGCCGCACACCGGGCAGAACTGGCGCTGTTCGCCGTATTCGGCGCGCGCTTTTCCGGGGATCAGGCTGGCCATCTGCGCCCAGTAGAGCGACAGCGCGGCCCAGATGAACGGCGCTTTATCGCTGCTGACCGAGGCGAAGTCGGAAGCAAACAGCGCGCTGGCCATCTGCTCCAGCTCCTGCTCAGAGGCTTTTTCCAGATTCTCAATCACCGCCAGCGCCGGGCCGCTCATCTCCGGCTTCAGCTCGGCAATCAGCGAGTGCAGCAGCTTATGCCAGTGTTTGTCGCGCGGCAGGACGTGGATATCCAGCGGCGGCTTGCCCTGTTCGCTGGCCGCTTTAATGCGGGCGGTGAGATCCATCTGCAGCGGATGGTCGTACAGCACCACTTCCTGGGCATGGGCGATCAGCGCGGCAAAGCGCAGATAATCGCCCAGCGGGTTGTTGGCGGCCAGCTCGCGCAGGCGTTCAGCGCGGCGGTTATACAAATTTTTCAGTCTGGGGAACAGTAGCGGCGGAATGGCTTCCGCCGTGCGTTTCTCGCTCGAACCCAGCTCGTCTTGCGGGATTATGCGAATACTCATTCAGATGACTTTTCCTGTTTCTGGCGGACCTCTCGGTACCAGCGCGGGTGATGTTTCTTCGCCCACGTACTGGTGACCCAGCCTTCCACCATCGCGGTAATGGTGCCTTTCACCCAGAGGGCGGCGTAGATATGCACCATGATAACCACAATTAACGCCACTGCGGCAAATGAATGCAGCATCAGCGCAAATCGGATCACCGGGATTGAGAAAGCCGGCGCAAAATACGGACGCCAGATGATCACACCGCTCACCAGCAGCAGTACCAGGAAGATAATCGCCGCCCAGAATACGCATTTCTGGCCGAAGTTATAGCGCCCGGTATCGCCTACCTCCTCGTTGACGACGATCTTACGAATATTCTTCGCCCAAAAGATATCATCCCGATTGATTAGGTTGTGGTGCCAGTAACGGAAAAACATGATGATGAACGACGCGAACATCACCACCCCGACGAATGGGTGGAGAATTCGCGCCAGCTGCGGCGTGCCGAGGATATGCATCAGCCAGTTAAAGGACGGGAAGAAAAAGCCTAACCCGCTTACCGCCGCCAGGATGAAGCAGAAGGCGGTGACCCAGTGGTTGATGCGTTCCGGCGCCGTGTAGCGCACGATGGTGTCACGTCGTTTCATTTGCGCACCTCGTCTTTCTCTTCATGCAGGTTGTCCTCTTCCTCTTCCGCGCGGTTCGGACCGACGCCGACGTAGTGGAAGATACTGGCTGCGAAGGTCGCGGCGAAGCCGACGGCCGCCAGCGGTTTCCAGATGCCTTTCCAGAACTTGACGGTCTGGCTGATCTCCGGGTTTTCCGGCAGGCCGTGGTACAGATTCGGCTTGTCGGCATGGTGCAGCACGTACATGACGTGGGTGCCGCCGACGCCGGCCGGATCGTACAGGCCCGCATTGTCGTAACCGCGGGTTTTCAGCTCAGCCACGCGCTCGCCGGCCAGCGTTTTCATATCCTCTTTGGAGCCAAAGTGGATGGCGCCGGTTGGGCAGGTTTTCACGCAGGCCGGTTCCTGGCCGACGGTGACGCGGTCTACGCACAGGGTACATTTGTAGACGCGGTTGTCTTCCGGGTTCAGACGCGGCACATCGAAAGGACAGCCGGCGATACAGTAACCGCAGCCGATGCACTGCTCGGACTGGAAATCGACGATGCCGTTGGCGTACTGAATGATCGCGCCTTCTGACGGGCAGGCCTTCAGGCAGCCCGGATCGGCGCAGTGCATGCAGCCATCTTTGCGGATGAGCCATTCCAGCTTGTCGTTTTGCTCCACTTCCGAGAAGCGCATTACCGTCCATGACTTGGCGGTCAGGTCCGCCGGGTTGTCATACACCCCGACGTTGTGACCGACTTCATCACGAATATCGTTCCATTCGGAGCAAGCCACCTGACAGGCTTTGCAGCCGATACAGGTGGTGACGTCGATAAGCTTCGCCACCTCCTGCTGGTGGTCCCGCGCCTGAGGCGCGGGGGTGAAACCGTTAGTCGCGGAACGACGAATAATATCTTGCGATTGATAAGCCATAAGTCGTCTCCGTTACACCTTTTCCACGTTCACGAGGAAAGCTTTGAACTCCGGCGTCTGCGTGTTCGCATCACCGACGAACGGCGTCAGGGTATTGGCAATAAAGCCTTTTTTCGCCACGCCCTCATAGCCCCAGTGAATAGGAATGCCGATGGTATCGATATCCTTACCGTCCACTTTCAGCGTGCGAATACGTTTGGTCACCACCGCCTTGGCCTTGATGTAGCCGCGGTTGGAGGAGACCTTGACGGTATCGCCATGGCTGATGCCAAGCTTATTCGCCAGTTTTTCACCGATCTCCACAAACTGCTCCGGCTGCGCGATGGCGTTAAGCAGCGCGTGCTTGGTCCAGTAGTGGAAGTGTTCGGTCAGGCGGTAAGTGGTGCCGACGTACGGGAATTTCTCCGCTTTGCCCATCTGCTCGAGATCGCCTTTGAAGACGCGAGCGGCCGGGTTAGAGACCACGTTCGGGTGCAGCGGGTTAGTCCCGAGCGGCGTTTCAAACGGCTCGTAGTGTTCCGGGAACGGTCCTTCCGCCATCTTATCGATAGCGAACAGACGGCCCATCCCTTCCGGCTGCATGATAAACGGACCGACGTCGCTGCCAGGCGCGGCGGCGCTGTAGTCCGGAATATCCACGCCGCCCCATTTCGCGCCGTCCCACTTCAGCAACTGACGTTTAGGATCCCACGGTTTACCCTGTGGGTCCGCGGAGGCGCGGTTATACAGGATGCGGCGGTTGAGCGGCCATGCCCAGGCCCAGCCCAGCGTATTGCCCAGACCGGACGGATCGGCGTTATCGCGGCGCGCCATCTGGTTGCCTTCCGGCGTCCAGCTTCCGGCGAAGATCCAGCAGCCGCTGGAGGTCGTGCCGTCGTCGCGTAGCTGTGCGAAGGAGCTCAGCTGCTGCCCTTTCTTGACGATCACCGCGCCGGTCGCCGGGTCGGTAATATCCGCCAGCGCTTTACCGTTGCTTTCCATCGCCACTTCTTCCGACGCCGGCTCATGCGGTGTGGAGTAATTCCACGTCATGTTGAGCACTGGCTCTGGCGCCGGGCCACCCTCTTCGGCATACATCTTACGCAGGCGAGTGAAGATACCGGCGAGGATTTCGCCATCGGTGACAGCGATCCCCGGGGCGTCCGCGCCTTTCCAGTGCCACTGCAGCCAGCGGCCGGAGTTGACGATAGACCCGTTCTCTTCGGCGAAGCAGGTGGACGGCAGACGAAACACTTCGGTCTGGATTTTCGACGGGTCAACATCGTTCGACTCACCGTGGTTTTGCCAGAAGGTGGACGTTTCGGTATTGAGCGGGTCGATGGTCACGAGGAACTTCAGCTTCGACAGGGAAGCGACGACCTTGTTTTTGTTCGGGAACGAGGCGACCGGGTTAAAGCCCTGGCAAATATAGCCATTCACTTTGCCCTGATTCATCATCTCGAAGTACTGCAGAACGTCGTAGCTCTTATCCCACTTCGGCAGCCAGTCAAAGCCCCAGCTGTTTTCTGCTGTCGCTTTATCGCCGAAGAAGGCTTTCATCATGGAGACGAAAAACTTCGGATAGTTGCCCCAGTAGTTGACCTGGTCTTTCAGCAGCGGCTTCGGCGTGTTAGCCGTCAGGTAGGTCTGCAGGTCGGCCTGTTTTTCGTTAGGCAGCGACATGTAGCCCGGCAGGCTGGTAGAGAGCAGGCCGAGGTCGGTCAGACCCTGGATATTGGAGTGGCCGCGCAGGGCGTTGACGCCGCCGCCTGCCATCCCCATGTTGCCGAGCAGCAGCTGGATCATCGCCATGGTGCGGATGTTCTGCGCGCCGATGGAGTGCTGGGTCCAGCCGAGAGCGTACAGGAACGACGCGGTTTTATCCGGCGCGCTGGTTTCGGCAATGTATTCACAGACTTTGAGGAAGTCGGCCTTCGGCGTACCGCAGATGTTTTCGACCACATCCGGGGTATAACGGGAAACGTGCTGCTTCAGCAGGTTCCAGACGCAGCGCGGATGTTGCAGCGTGGTATCGCGTTTGGCGAAGCCGTTTTCGTCCAGCTCATAGTTCCAGCTGGTTTTGTCGTACTGGCGTTTTTCTGCGTTATAGCCGCTGAACAGCCCGTCGTCGAAGCTGTAGTCCTCACGCACGATCAGGCTGGCGTTGGTGTAGGCTTCGGTGTATTCGCGGTTGAATTTTTCGTTATTCAGCAGGTACAGGATCACGCCCGACAGGAAGGTAATGTCGGTACCGGAACGAATCGGGGTATAGAAATCAGCCACCGACGCTGTACGCGTGAAGCGCGGATCGATAACGATGAGTTTGGCACCGTTATGGATTTTGGCTTCCATCGCCCAGCGGAATCCCACCGGATGCGCTTCAGCGGCGTTACCGCCCATCACCACGACCAGGTTGGCGTTCTTAATATCCACCCAGTGGTTGGTCATCGCACCGCGACCAAATGTTGGAGCAAGACTTGCTACCGTTGGTCCGTGTCAGACACGCGCCTGGTTATCCACCGCCAGCATCCCGAGGGCGCGGGTGAATTTTTGCGTTAAATAGCCGGTTTCGTTACTGGAAGCGGAGGCGCACAGCATCCCGGTGGTCAACCAGCGGTTGACGGTGGTGCCGGCGTCGTTTTGCGCGATAAAGTTGGCGTCGCGGTCCTCTTTCATCAGCTTCGCGATGCGATCGAACGCTTCGTCCCAGCTGATTTGCTGCCATTTATCGGAGCCTGGCGCGCGATATTCCGGGAATTTCAGGCGGCTTTCAGAATGGATAAAGTCCACCAGACCGGCCCCTTTCGGGCAGAGCGCACCACGGTTAACCGGATGATCCGGATCGCCTTCGATATGGAAAATGGATGCTTTGGCGTTTTTTGCGCCGTCGCCGAGGCTATACATCAACAGCCCACAGCCGACAGAACAGTATGTGCAGGTGTTACGGGTTTCGCGTGTGCGCAGCAATTTGTACTGCCGTGTCTCCGCGAGCGCAGTTGCCGGGGCAAAGCCCAGCGCTGCTGCCGTGGTTCCCGCCATACCGCCAGCGCAGATCTTAAAGAACTGCCTTCTGCTGACCTGCATGGTTCGCTCCTTGTTTCGACATTGTCACATGTAGTTATTTGCTTTGCGGTGAAGGCCGCAAAGGTTCAGAATTAGGGCATATTTCCCTCATTCCTGAAGGGATAAAAACAGAATACCACATTGTGTGTATGCCTGTTCCAATACGGTTAAAGCAAAGTGAACAAGAAGCCTCTCGAACAAATCGAAAATGTGACGAACATCACAGGATATCGCCAGGTCTCCCTCTGGAAGCGCGAGGAACTGCAACACCCTCAGCCAGATGACTTAGCGGAAGAGGTCCCCATCGCGCTGGTCTACAACGGTATCTCCCACGTAGTGATGATGGCCACGCCGAAAGACCTCGAGCAATTCGCCGTCGGCTTCTCCTTATCCGAAGGGATTATTGAGCATCGGCGGGAGATTTTCGGTATGGACGTGGTGTCGATGTGCAACGGCCTTGAAGTGCAGATTGAACTCTCCAGCCGGCGTTTTATGGGGCTCAAAGCCCGGCGTCGCGCGCTGGCCGGGCGCACCGGCTGCGGGGTATGCGGCGTAGAGCAGCTCAATGATATTGGTAAGCCGGTCCAGCCGCTGCCGTTCACCCAGACGTTCGATCTCGCCAACCTCGACCAGGCTCTGGCGCATCTTAACGACTTTCAACCGATCGGCCGACTCACCGGCTGCACCCACGCGGCCGCCTGGGTCCGGTCGACGGGCGAACTGGCGGGCGGTTTTGAAGACGTCGGCCGGCATGTGGCGCTGGATAAACTGCTCGGCCGGCGGGCGGAAATCGGCGAGGGCTGGCTGCCTGGCGCCGCGCTGGTATCCAGCCGCGCCAGCTATGAAATGGTGCAGAAAGCCGCGATGTGCGGCGTCGAGATCCTGTTCGCGGTATCAGCAGCTACCACCTTAGCGGTGGAAGTCGCCGAGCGCTGCAACCTGACGCTGGTGGGCTTTTGCAAGCCGGGCAGGGCGACGATCTACACCCACCCGCAGCGTTTGAATGCGGGTTAAAAGTTGATCAGTAAATTTGAACAATGACAGCAAATCCTTCCGCTTTTTGTTTGGTGATGTGCGGGCTACTATTTAATACATCAAGGCACAACGCCTTATCTAAACAACTAAATGAAAGGGTTTATATCATGAAAAGCATCAAAACTTTTGTCGCAGTAATCGCTATGGCCGCCTCTTTTGCTTCCTTCGCTGCTGAAACCGTCACCGCTACCGCGACAACGATGGACGGCGCGGAAGCGAAAATCGCCGCACAGGCCCAGGCAGCAGGCGCTTCGTCTTACAAAATTACCGAAGCGTTTACCGGCAACCGCGTGCATATGACTGCGGAACTGAACAAATAAGCGTAACGCTACTGTCGAAAGAGCGCCTCAGGGCGCTTTTTTTGTTTCCGCTTTGGCAAAAAACAGCCACTATTTCCCACCGCCGCGAAAAAAATGTGGCAGTACTCACGTTTCCGTTCTTTTCTTAAATCCCCATTATTACCGCAAAAGAAACATCTTCAATGCTGAATATCTCGATGTTTTAACGCTATGAAATATAAAGATATTAAAACCAGAAAGCGATGAAGATCACTCTCTTTTAATGAGATGTTTATCACAAAAATAAGCGTGATATCACTCCTGTCAACTATTCACGGACCTAATTTAATACGCATTATGTGATCTCCATTGCAAATAGAAGTCTTGCAGTCAGGGAAAAATGTCGTCAGGCAAATGAGCGAGGAAGCGTCATGAAAATTGGCATCGTTATTAGCGGCGGGGATGTTTCGGGAATGAATAATTTTATATTCCAGATTGCCAGGCAGGCTGATGCCGAGATCACCCTGTTTAATGGCGGTATTCCTGGTCTGCTGGAGAAAAATCATCAGGATATCGCGTGGCGCGATCTGGTTGATTTCTCTATTACCGCTGTGCCGATCATTACCTCCGGACGCACCAGTCGCAAACTGCAGCGCAGCGAATATGAAATGATTGCTAAAAAACTTAAATCGTTGCGTATTGATGTGCTTATTATGGCCGGGGGGGATGGCAGCCTGCAGTTTCTCAATACCCTAAGTGAATTTGATATTAATTGCTTTGGCGTGGGAATGACTATCGATAATGATGTGTATGGCAGTGATTATACGATTGGTTTTTCCACGGCCTGCGAGCAGATTATTAAAGAAGTCTCCCGTTTAAGAAATACCGGAAGAGCGCTGCCGGGGCGGGTTTTTATGGTTGAGATATTAGGAGGTTATTGTGGAGAACTAACGTTACAGTCCGCCATTAAATGCAATGCGGATATTGCCCTGATTCCGGAGGCGCAGATGCCGCTGGCCATGCTTGCGGAACGGATTACCCGGAAGCTGAGCATGCAGAACAGCGTCGTTATCCTCTGCTCAGAAGGCTACACCAAAGAGTACTCTCCCGGCTTTCAGGGTGCGATTGATACCATGATCAAACAGCTGGAACCGCAAATTGGCGTCCGTATCCGTAAAACGATTGTCGGCTATGGCTTACGCAGCGGTGAACCGACCTGTGAAGAGATTTATCAGGGCACCATTATGGCCAGTGAGGTGGTTCGCTGTATTCAGTCAGGTATGAAAAATAAAGCCATAATAATTAATTCCAGTAATAAACCTATTCCGATTGATTTAGTCAGTATGAAAAAACGTCTGGTCGATACTGAAGGACATCATTATAAACTTGCCAAGCAACTCAATATTATTTGAGGAGACCCTCCATGCTGAAAATTTTATGCGTATGTGGCTGCGGCCTCGGTTCAAGCTTTGCCATTGAAATGACGGCGAAGGCAGTTTTAAAAAAGCTGGAAATTCCCGCTCATATTGAACACACCACCGTATCCGAAGCCGGAGCCTTTAAATCGGATATGATTTTGACGCAAAAAACCTTTGCCGACATCTTAACTGCCGATGCCACTGAAGAGGAAATTAAACGCGTCGTGGTGCTCAATAAACTTACGGATAAAGAGGAAATTGAAACCAAAATCGTCGCATTCTTAAAAGAACGTCATCTGAAGGTGGCTGATTATGAATAGCTTCGTTGCGTTTATCGTTAAGGATTTACTTGGTCAGGCATCTATTCTTATTGCTTTTATTGCCATGCTTGGCCTGATCCTGCAAAAGAAATCCCCGGGCAAAACCGCGGAAGGGACGTTTAAAACGCTGCTCGGCTTCTTAATTATGATGGCCGGGATCAACATCATTGTCGCCACGCTAACCTTCCTCAACGATATCTTCACCCAGGGGTTTGGCATGAAGGGCTACATTACCGATGTGGCCGCCATCGCCGGGTTAGCGAATCGTGAATTAGGTTCGGAAGTGGCGCTGACGCTGCTGGTGATCTTTGCCGTCAATATTATTATCGCCCGTCTGACGCCGCTAAAATATATTTTCCTGACCGGTCAGGCGCTGCTGTGGATGGCGACGATCGGCGCCGTGATTGGCTATAAATCCGGGCTCACCGGCGTACCGCTGATTTTAACCGGGGGCATCTTCGGCGGCGTGATGGCGGTGTTAATGCCGGCCCTGGCGCAGCCGGTGGTCAGGCGCATAACCGGGTCTGACGACGTAGCCCTGGGGCACTTCTGTACCATCGGTTATCTGGTGCAGGCCGCCGTCGCGAAGGTCGTCGGCAAAGGTTCCCGCTCCACGGAAGATCTCGAGCTGCCTGATAACTTTAAGTTTCTGCAGGATACCTATCTGGCCATGGCGGTGGTGATGGTGCCGATGTATCTCATCCCGGCTATCGCGGCGGGCCCGCAGTACATCGCGCAGTTCTCCGGCGGGATTAACTACCTGATGTATGCCTTTATGCAGTCCATTCAGTTTGTCGCCGGGGTTTTTGTCCTCTATAGCGGCGTGCGTTTATTGCTCAATGAGCTGGTGCCGGCCTTTCGCGGTATCGCGATGCGTATTGTCCCGGATGCGAAGCCGGCTCTCGATTGCCCGGTACTGTTTCCTTATGCGCCGAATGCGGTGATTGTCGGATTTCTGGCGACGACCGTCGGCTCGATTATCGGCATGCTGGTCTTCCCTATGTTCGGTCTGGCGATGATCCTCCCCGGGCTGTTAACCAACTTTTTCGCCGGCGGCACGGCAGGGGTATTTGGCAACGCGCTGGGCGGACGCCGCGGGGCAATGATCGGCGGGGTTATTCACGGTCTGTTTATCACGTTTCTGCCGGCCATTCTGGTGCCCATGCTGGAGAGTTACGGCTTTACGGGCGTCACCTTCAGCGACTCTGACGTCATCAGCTCGGGTCTGGTATTAGGCCACGCCTTCCAGAATAACTGGCTCTTTGTCGCCTTATTTATTGTGTTTGTCGCCGCACTGGCATGGTTTGTCAACGGGAAATCCGCTAAGCCGAAAGGGGAAAATGTTCATGAGTCTGTATAATTTCAATGAGATTTTAAAAATCGCCCAAGAGAGAAATTTTAAAGCGATTGGCTCGTTTAACTTGCACTGTATTGAGATGCTACCGGCATTTTTCAAAGCCGCGCAAAACAGCCACAGCCCGTTAATGATCCAAATTTCAACCGGGACCGCGGAGTACCTCGGCTATCGTTTGCTGGTCGACGCCGTGCGTTCATTAGCGGACAGTGAAAATATTCCAACCTGTCTGCATCTTGACCACTGCTCAGATATTAAGGCCATCGAGACGGCAATGAACGCGGGCTTTTCGTCGGTGATGTACGACGGCTCACATTTAAGCCTTGAGGAAAATATCGGTAATACGCGAATAGTGGTGGAGATGGCCCGCCCGCGCAATATTACGGTAGAAGGCGAACTGGGGGCGATCGGCGGGTCAGAGGATGGAAAAGCGGTGGCGGCGGAAGATATCTGTTTTACCACCGTCGAAGACGCGAAACGCTTTGTGGAGGAGACCCAGGTCGATATGCTGGCCGTCTCGGTGGGCACTGTGCATGGCCTCTACACCGGTAAAGCGCAGATACAGCACCAGCGGCTGAAACAGATTAGCGCGGCGACCGGCGTGCCGCTGGTGCTGCACGGCGGTACCGGCGTCAGCGATGAGGATATGCGGCTGGCCGTCACCGAAGGGATTAATAAAGTGAACGTCGGGACGGAAATGAACGTGCAGTGGGTTGACCGCTGTAAAACGACGTTTGAGAAAGGGAAAGTGAATGACAGCGTACGGAAATTCTTAATTCCTGCCAACCAGGCTGTCACTGATGTCTTAATGGAAAAAATGGCGTTATTTAAATAACGTTTTCTCCGTCACTCTCTATTTCGTTGCCCTGTCTTCCGCCAGGGAGGGAACTTGCTATGTTTGAATCATTGAAAACGTTGTGGAAAAAAGAGCAAACCCCGCTGCAGGATTATGATCAACAGTCCCGTCAGTTGGCGGAGGAGATTGCCAGGCTGGAAGGCGAACTACAGCGCCAGCCTGGCAATAGCGAGGTGCAAAAAACATTGATGCTGACTTACAACCGGGCGCTATCCATATATGCCAAAAGCACCACCCACCGGCAGGATATTGATACGCTGTTTCTGCAGATTGATAATTTACGCAATATTATTCGCCGCAATATTTAGGAATACAGAATGACCATAAAAGAACTGCTTATTGAGGCCGATGCCATTCAGGTTGGCGTTGTGGAGTCCGACTGGCAGCGGGTAATAAAGCTGGCTGCCCGCCCGCTGGAGGCAAAAGGCTTTATTTCGACCGAATATAGCCAGGCGGTGATCGACAATACCCTGAACCATGGCGCCTATTACGTTTTCGATGAAGGTATTGCTATCCCCCATGCCCGACCCGAGTGCGGCGTCAGACGCAACTGCTTTAGCCTGGTGCTGTTGGAAAAGCCGATTCCCTTTGCAGACAGTGAAAAGGCCGACATCGTCATTATGTTTGGCGCCCGGGATAGCAATGCGCATATCGAGGAGGGGATCCGCTCCATCGTCGCGCTGCTGGATAACAATGACACGATGGCCAAACTGCGGATGGCCCGCAGCCGGGAGGAGGTTGTCGCATTACTATGAACAGACATCTGACCCCAGTCTGCAAAACGGCTATTTTAATCAACGGCATTCCGGCTTCGGGGAAGAGTACCATCACCCGTTTGCTGGCGGAGACCTTCAGCCTGCCGGTATTGACGATCGACGGCATCAAAGAGCCTTTTATGGCGCGTCTGGCCCCGGTCGACCGGCCAATGAATCGCCAACTGGGCTGTGCGGCGTATGAGGTGATCTGGTCGATTGTCGGCGCATCGCCTGCCAGCATGGTCTGGTTGATCGACGCCTGGTTCGGCTTCCAGCCCCGGGAGACCTTGCAAAAATTGCTGCAGCAGGCGGGCGTGGAGCAGGTGATTGAGATCTGGAACCATATCTCCCCCGAGCTGGCGGTCGCGCGCTATGCCTCGCGGCTGGCGACGCGGTCGCCGGGCCACCCCGGCGAAGAGTATCTGCCGGAGCTGGCCCAGCTGGCCGGGCGTGCGCAGCCCATGTCTTTAGGGCCCCTTCTGACGATAGACCAGCGGCGCCCGCTGGAGATAACGCCGGTTATTCACTGGCTTGAAGGCACAATTAGCGGACAACGCACCGCCCTGGCGAATTTCGCATACCCGTCCTAGGGCATACCCGCCAGCCGCAGCAGCGCCGTCACCACCGCCGCGGCGATAATTACGCCGATCAGCGGCACCTTGCGCCAGGCGAGGAACACGGCGACTGCAACGCCCAGAACGCGCGCCATGCCGGCGAAATGCGCGCCTTCATAGAAAGTGGTGGCCAGGGCGACGGAAAAAAGCAGCACCGTCGCCGCATCGGAAAGCAGCGCCTGCGAGCGCTCGGAAAAGGCCAGCCGATTACCAAGCTTCGCGCCGCCAAGACGCATCAGATAGGTTCCCAGCGACAGGATGGCGATACCGGCGATAAACAGCGTCATATTGCCCATTATTTTTTCCTCGACAGTAAACCAAACAGCGAGAGCAGCACCGGCAGCCCGGTAGGCGCAAACGGCACGGCGGCAAGCGCCAGCGCGGCGCCGCTGGCGGCGCGGATCAGCGTGGTACGGTTTTTAAAGGCCGGGATCACCAGCGCCAGCAGGATTGCCGGGAAGACCGCATCGAGCCCGATGGTCTCCGGCGCCGGCAGCAGTTTGCCGACGGCCGCGCCGGTGAGCGTACCCAAAGGCCAGATCAGCGCCACGCCGGCGCCGCACAGCCAGTAGGCCGCTTTGCGCTGCGCGGGGGTGGGCTGCGACAAGCCAAAGACCACGCTCTCGTCGTTCATAATGTGGCACCCGATAAAGCTTAAGGCGCGCCGACCCACCAGTTCGCGCACGGTCACCCCGAAAGGGATATGACGCGCGTTGACTAACAGGCCAGCGGCGGCGGCGGCAAGTGGGCTACCGCCGCTGGCGACAATGCCGATAAACATAAATTCAGAGGCGCCCGCCAGCACGGACACCGAAAGCACGAGCGGCACCCATAAGGGGAAGCCGTAAGCCACCGCCAGCGACCCATAGGACATGCCCACCACCCCGACGGCGAGGCAAACTAAAGCAATCGCTTTTATCGTGTCTCCGCTGAGACTGGAGAGAGTTTGTTTCATATCACTTAGCCATATCGAACGTATTTCCATTATAATGAACACATAATAATCGTTTTTCAAGGCGAACGAATCGTTCGATATAAAAAACAAAGGGGCGGGTATGACACAGCCAATCAGCGTTATCGCCAAAAGCCTGGTGCGGGAGCGGGCGCGGACCGGGCTTTCGCTGGCGGAAGTCGCGCGTCGGGCGGGTATCGCCAAATCCACGCTATCGCAACTGGAGTCCGGCAACGGTAATCCTAGTCTGGAAACGCTGTGGTCGCTCTGCGTGGCGCTGGATATTCCATTTGCCCGGCTGCTTGAGCCGCAGGTGAACAAAACGCAGGTGATCCGCCGCGGCGAGGGGACAAAAGTGGTGGCGGAGCAGGCGAACTATCAGGCTATTTTGCTGGCCGCCTGCCCGCCCGGCGCACGTCGGGACATCTATTTGCTGCTCACCCAGCCCGGCGCCGACCGCATTTCGCATCCGCATCCGCCAGGGTCAGTGGAACATATTATCGTCACTCAGGGGCGCGCGCGGGCAGGATTGACGTCGGCGCCGGAAGAGCTCGGCGAGGGCGACTATATCTGCTACCCGGCGGATCAGGAGCATGTGTTTCAGGCCCTGGAGCCGGATACGCAGGCGCTGCTGATCGCTGAGCAAAACTGATATCGCACCGGCGGGCGTCGCGCTCTCGCTGGACGCCATAGCCGTATTGCGGGACACTAGCCGCATTCTTCCGCGAAGACAGGCATACCTATGTCGCTGAAAGCCATTGCTAAAGAACTTGGGATCTCGGTTACGACCGTCAGCCGCGCGTTAAACGGCTATGATGATGTGTCGCAGGAGACCCGTGCTCGCGTCGAGGCTGAAGCGCAGCGTCGCGGATATCGGCCAAACACGTTCGCGCGTCGCCTGAAAATGGGCAAAATCGACGCCGTTGGCCTCGTGTTCCCGGTGCGCCCCGCGCCGCTGAATAACAACGTCTTTCTCGAAATGGTGGGAGAAATCAGCCACGAACTGGCGCGCTATGAGATTGATTTACTGCTGATCGCCGATGATGAACAGGCCGATAAGCACGGGTATATGCGCATGGTGCAGAGCCGTCGCGTCGATGCGCTGATCGTCGCGCATACCCTGGACGACGACCCGCGCCTGATTCAGCTGCTCTCTTCCGGCTTTCCTTTCCTCGCGCTGGGCCGTAGCCGCCTGCCGCAGCCCTACGCCTGGTTTGATTTCGATAACCAGGCGGGCACCTACCGCGCCACCCGCCATCTGATTAGCCAGGGGCATCGGCGCATCGCGCTGCTGAGTGAAAATAATAATCAGGCGTTTATTACCCAACGGCGCAACGGTTACCTGGAAGCCCTGCGCGAAGCGGGCCTGGCGGAAACCTGGCTGCGCAGCGTGCCGCCCACCCGCCGCGGCGGGTTTCAGGCAACGATGGAGCTGCTGCGCTTGCCTGAACCGCCAACGGCGATTGTCACCGACTGCAACACCCATGGCGACGGCGCGGCGATGGCCCTGGCTCAGCTCGGGCGTCTTACCGGCGCCGATCGCGTCTCACTGGTGGTCTACGACGGTTTGCCGCAGGACAGCATCATCGACACCCCGGTAGGCGCAGTGGTTCAGTCCACCCGACAGGGGGTGGGACGCCAGATAGCCACGATGGTCCGCCGCTTAATCGCCGGCGAGGATCTGGCCTCGCTCCAGGTGCTCTGGCAGCCCGAATTCATCCCCGGCGAAACCGCCTGATACCGCTCTCCACAGATTAATTTCCTGAACTCGATCACGGATCCGAAACGTTTTGGTTGGTCTCCGAAACGTTTCGGATCAACAGTAAGGCATTCCTTGAAGTGGAGATGTCTAATGTCTGATTCGATTATACGCCTGCAAAGCGCAACGGCTGACGTGGTGATCAAAACCCACCCTTTCGCCGAAATTATCTACTGGGGGCCGCATTTAAGCCACTTTTCGCCGCAGGATGCCGACAGCCTGACGCGGCCGGTCGCCAATGGCCGCCTCGACGTCGATTCCCCGGTCACCTTAATGGCGGAGCTGGGCCATGGTCTGTTTGGCGCTCCGGGCATTGAAGGCCATCGCCAGGGGCTGGATGCCTCGCCGATTTTCGCCACCAGCGAAGTGCGGCACGAGGGCCAGACGCTGACCCTGGTCAGCGAAGACCCGCAGGCCGGCCTGCGGTTGTGCAGTGAAATCCAGCTTGATAGCAGCGGCGTGCTGAGCGTGCGCCATGGCGTGACCAATTTGCGCGCCAGCCCATGGCAGGTGGATCGCCTGGCGGTCACGCTGCCGGTCGCCGAACGCGCTCGCGAGGTAATGGCTTTTCACGGCCGCTGGATCCGCGAATTCCAGCCCCATCGTCTGCTCCTTGAACACGACAGCTTTGTGCTGGAGAACCGCCGCGGGCGTACCTCTCACGAACATTTCCCGGCCTTGATCACCGGCAGCCACGCCTTTAGCGAGATGCAGGGTGAAGTCTGGGGCGTGCATCTGGGCTGGAGCGGCAACCATCGCCTGCGGGCGGAGGTGAAAACCGATGGCCGCCGCTATCTGCAGGCCGAGGCGCTCTATCTGCCTGGCGAAATGGCGCTGGCGGAAGGGGAAACCTTATGGACGCCGTACCTGTATGCCAGCTACTCGGCGCACGGGCTGAACGGTATGAGCCAGCAGTTCCATCGTTATCTGCGCGAACGGATTATTCGCTTCCCGGGCAACAAGCCGCGCCCGGTGCATCTCAACACCTGGGAGGGGATCTATTTCGACCACGATCCGGACTACATCATGCGCATGGCGGATGAAGCAGCGGCGCTGGGCGTGGAGCGTTTTATCATTGACGACGGCTGGTTTAAAGGTCGCAACGACGACTGGGCGGCGCTCGGCGACTGGTATCTCGATGAGGACAAATATCCCCACGGCCTGACGCCGGTTATCGACCACGTGAAGTCGCTGGGGATGGAGTTCGGCATCTGGGTGGAGCCTGAGATGATTAACCCGAACTCCGATCTCTACCGCGCCCATCCCGACTGGCTGCTGGCGCTGCCGGGCTATACGCCGCTTCCCGGGCGTCATCAGTTTGTCCTGAACCTGAATATTCCGGAAGCTTTTGATTATCTGCTGGAGCGGATGAGCTGGCTGCTGGGCGAGCACGCGGTGGATTATGTGAAGTGGGATATGAACCGCGAGCTGGTACAGCCCGGGCATAACGGTAAAGCTGCCGCCGATGCGCAAACCCGCCAGTTCTATCGCCTGCTCGATACGCTGGTGGCCCGCTTCCCGCATATTGAATTTGAATCCTGCTCCTCCGGCGGCGGTCGTATCGATTATGAAGTCCTCAAGCGCAGCCATCGCTTCTGGGCTTCTGACAACAATGACGCCCTTGAACGCAATACCATCCAGCGCGGCATGAGCTACTTCTTCCCGCCGGAGGTGATGGGCGCGCACATCGGTAATCGCCACTGTCATGCCACCTTCCGCCAGCACAGTATCGCCTTCCGCGGCCTGACGGCGCTGTTCGGTCATATGGGGCTTGAGCTGGATCCGGTGAGCGCCGATGAAGAAGAACGCGCCGGTTACCGGAAATACGCGGCCCTGCATAAGCAGTGGCGCGACGTGATCCATCACGGCGTGCAGTGGCGGATGGATATGCCGGATGCCACCACCCTTGCCCATGGCGTCGTCAGCCCGGATAAAGCGCAGGCGATTTTCCTCGTCAGTCAGCTGGCGATGCCGGACTACACCCTGATGGCGCCGCTGCGCCTGGCAGGGCTGGAGGCGAGCGCCCGCTATCAGGTGACGCTCCTCGATCATCCGAACATACAGATTACCGGCGAGGGCGGCCACACCATGCGGAAGCTGCCGGCATGGATGACGATGCCGCAGACCGTAAGCGGTGAGTGGCTACAGCAGGCGGGGTTGGCGCTGCCCATCCTCGACCCGGAAAGCGCCATTCTGATTGGCCTGCAACGCGTGTGATGGTACCGGGCCGCGCCGCGGCCCTTCTTGAGGAAAATATAATGAACCCGACCGTCTGTACCCACAAAAACAACCCCAACTTCTGGATTTTCGGGCTGTTCTTCTTTCTCTACTTCTTCATCATGGCCACCTGCTTTCCGTTTCTGCCGATCTGGCTGTCGGACGTCATCGGCCTGAATAAAACCGAAACCGGCCTCGTTTTCTCCAGCCTGTCGCTGTTCGCCATCTGTTTCCAGCCGATCCTCGGGGTGATCTCTGACAAGCTGGGGCTGAAAAAACACCTGATGTGGATCGTGACCGTTTTGCTGGTGCTGATTGCTCCCTTCTTCCTTTATGTTTTCGCTCCGCTGCTGAAAACCAATATCTGGCTCGGGGCGTTGAGCGGCGGCGCTTACATTGGCTTTGTGTTCTCCGCCGGCGCCGGCGCGATGGAGGCCTATATCGAACGGGTAAGCCGCAACAGCGGGTTTGAATACGGCAAGGCGCGCACCTTTGGTTGCCTGGGCTGGGCGCTGTGCGCCACCACGGCGGGGATGCTGTTCAGCGTTAACCCGGAGTGGGTGTTCTGGATGGGCTCGGCCGCCGCGCTGCTGCTGGTGGTGCTGGTGGCTATCGCCAAACCGCAGGCCAGTCAGTCCGCGCAGGTAATGGACTCGCTCGGCGCCAATCGCCCGGCGATCGATTTAAAAACGGCGGTGCGCATGTTCCGCCAGCGGAAGATGTGGATGTTTATTCTGTACGTCATCGGCGTAGCCTGCGTGTATGACGTTTTCGATCAGCAGTTCGCCACCTTCTTCAAATCGTTCTTCGCGACCCCGGAAGCAGGCACCCGTGCCTTTGGTTTCGCCACCACCGCGGGAGAAATTTGTAACGCCATCATTATGTTCAGCTCGCCGTGGATTATTAACCGCATCGGGGCGAAGAATACCTTGCTGATTGCCGGGATGGTGATGGCGGCAAGAATGATTGGCTCTTCCTTCGCCACCACCGCCGCGGAAGTGGTGGCGCTGAAAATGCTCCATGCTCTGGAGGTGCCGTTCCTGCTGGTGGGCGCCTTTAAATATATTACCGGCGTGTTTGACGTCCGGCTGTCGGCGACCATTTACCTGGTGGGCTTCCAGTTCGCCAAGCAGGTGGCGGCGATCTTCCTCTCCGCCTTCGCCGGCAATATGTATGATCGGATCGGTTTCCAGGAGACCTATATGATCCTCGGCGGTATTGCCCTCACCGTCACTTTAATATCGGCGTTTACGTTAGCGGGTAAGACGAAAACTGAGCCGCTGCGCGATAATGCGATGACCGTTTAATTATCAACATTCCGTGGCACAGGGTGGTGCCTGACAGAGAAGGAAGAGGTCATGATGGATATGAAAAAACGTATGAACAGCGGTGAGCTTTACCTGGATGCAGGATATGGCTTGCCGGAGCAGCGGCTGATGGGTAAAGCGCGGGCCTATGAATATAATCATTCGCATCCGTTTAATCAGGAATTGCGCAACGATATTATTCAGCGCATGTTCGCGAAAGTCGGCGAACAATGCTGGATAGAGCCGCCGATCAATATTGCCTATGGGATCCATACGACGATTGGTGATAATTTTTATGCCAATTTTAACCTCACGCTGGTCGACGATGCGGACATTATCATCGGCAATAACGTCATGTTTGCGCCAAATGTCACTATCTCCACCGCCGGGCATCCCATCCACCCCGCGCTGCGCCATACGCATCAACAGTTTTCATTACCGGTGGTGATTGAAGATGGGGTTTGGTTAGGCACGGGGGTGATTATTAATCCCGGGGTAACGATTGGCCAGAATTCAGTCATAGGCGCGGGCAGTGTGGTCAATCGCTCCATACCGGCGAATGTGGTTGCCGCAGGCGTACCTTGCCGGGTATTAAGAGAAATTACCGATGCGGATAAAGACAAATACGTACTTTTTCACGGATGATGGGCGAGAGAAACAGGGGAGCGCAAAGGGTCGTGTCCCCTGTTTTGCATTACCGCCGTTGAAACGGCCTCCAGCACGCATGGCGGGAGGCCGGGGAAGGTACTCTCCGGCGTCGTGGGGGTTCACGCCAGATAAAACACCTCTTTAAGCTCCGCGCTCACCGGACTGTTGTCCGGATTGGCAGGCATCACATCACGCATATGCTGCCACCAGCGCTGGCATACCTCGGTCCCGGCGACGGCGTTCCAGCGCGCTTCGGATTCAATCTCCACCGTGGCGAACAGCAGGTGGCGTTCTTTATCGAGATAGATGGCGTAGTGGTGCGCGCCGTGGGCTTTCAGCGTAGCCTCCAGCTCCGGCCAGATGGGGTTATGACGGCGCTGGTACTCCTCGTGCGCGTCGGGGTTCACCTGCATGACAAAGGCTTTACGGATCATAATGCCTCCAGATAGAGCTCGCGGACCTCATCGCGGCTGGCGGGGCGCGGGTTACATGGCGCGCACGGGTCGGCCAGCGCTTTGTCCAGCCAGCCTTCGATATCGGCTTTGCTGACGCCAAGCTGGCTGAAGCCCTGGGGGATCCCCACGCGTTTGCTCAGCGCGCGAATGGCGTTGATGGCCTCCATGCTGGCGGCTTCATCGCTCATGCCGCGGGTATCGACACCCATCGCCTGCGCCACGCGGGCGAAGCGCGCCACGGCGTTCGGGCGGTTAAAGTTTTCGATGATCGGCAGCAGGATGGCGTTGCACACCCCGTGCGGCAGGTTGTGGGTGGCGCCAGGCTGATGGGCCAGGGCGTGTACCAGCCCGAGGCCGGCGCTGTTGAACGCCATGCCCGCCAGATACTGGCCAAACGCCATCTGCTCGCGGGCCTGCAGATCGTGTCCATCGTCTACCGCTTTCGGCAGCCACAGGTTGATCAGGCGGATGGCCTCGAGGGCGTTGGCGTCGGTCAGGGGATGGGCGCCAACGGAGACAAAGGCCTCGATGGCGTGGGTCAGGGCGTCCATGCCGGTGGCGGCGGTAACGGCTGGCGGGATGTCGAGCATCACGCTGGCGTCGTCGACGGCGATATCCGGGATCAGGTTCGGGTCGATAATCACCTCTTTTACCTGACGCTCGCTATCGATAATCACTGCGTTGCTGGTCATCTCCGCCGCCGTGCCGGCAGTGGTGTTGATGGCCACCAGCGGCACGCCAGCGTTTTTCACTTTGCCGACGCCGGAATAGGCTATGGAGGGGCCAGGGTTGGCGGTGAGGATTTTTATCGCCTTGGCGGTATCAATCGGGCTGCCGCCGCCGAAGGCGATCAGGTAATCGCAGCGGGCCGCCTGGTACGCCGCATAGCCTTGCTGCACCAACGCTTCGGTAGGGTTGGGGAACACGTCGTCAAACAGCTGATATGCCATCTGCTGTTCATCCAGCGCGGAAAACAGACTGTCCAGCAGGCCCAGCTTCACCAGCTGCCCGTCGGTGACGATCAGCGCCTTGCCCCACTGTTTACCCGCTACCAGCTTGACCATATCGCCGATAGCGCCTGCGCCGTGGAGGCTGATTTTAGGTAGTGCCAACATAAAACTCATGATAATTCTCCTTAATGTTGATTTGGGAAATCCGTTTCCCTTCACCCGCTCCCGAGTCGCGGCTGGCGCCTTACCCGGGCTACAGGTTCACTGGCGTCTGCAGGCCGGTAGCCAGGACAGGTGCGTAGCACCGCCTCCGGGATTTAGGGTGAAGGGGAAATTAACATCGTCTTCGCTGCAGCATCCGCCGGGTCATAATCGGCAGGGAGATAACCACGATCAGCATCGCGCCGATAATCACCGACATCACGATGCCGGGGACGTTGAGCAGGCTCAGGCCGAAGGTCACCAGCCCCATCAGAAAGGCGGCGATGATCACCCCGGGCATGCTGCCGGAGCCGCCGAGAATATTGACGCCGCCGAGCACCGCCATGGTGACAACCGCCAGCTCCCAGCCCATCGCCAGGGTAGGGCGGGTACTGCCGAGCCGTGAGGTCAGCAGGACCGCCGCCAGTCCGGCCATCAGCCCGACCAGCGCGAACAGCGCCAGGTTATGGCGCTTCACGTTGATCCCGGAGTACCAGGCGCCGGTCGGGTTATTGCCGATGGCGTAGGTCCGGCGACCAAAGTTGGTTTTATGCAGCAGGAAGGTGAAGGCGGCCGCGAGGAGGATAAACAACGCAAATTCAAAAGAGAGCGCGCCCCACACGTACCCCTGGCCGAACCAGGCAAAGCTCTCCGGGTAGTGGTTGAGCGCCTGATCGCCCAGCAGGATATAGGTGATGCCGCGATACAGGCTCATGGTGCCGATGGTGATCACGATCGACGACAGGTTAAAACGCGTCACCAGGATACCGTTGAACAGGCCGCACAGCAGACCCACCCCCAACCCGACCAATACCAGCAGCGGCGTATCCATCCCCGCCGCCGCGCAGAAGCCCATCACCGTTGAGCTGAGCGCCATCGTCGAGGCTACCGACAGATCGATTTCCCGGGCGATAATCAGCATCGCCATCGGCAGGACGACGATCGCCTTCTCGGTAAAGGTGAAGGTGGCGTCCGACAGGTTCCAGATATTAAGGAAATAAGGGGAAGCCAGGGCGTTGCCGATAAATACCGCCAGGGTGACCGCCAGTAAAAACCCTTCCCAGCACAGCAGGCGGCGCAGCGGCGACGGCGCGGCCGGGGCGTTTTTCATCTCTTCAGATACCATCATCTTGCTCATGATTTCACCCCCTGTTTCTGCCGGGCTAGCGCCGCGTTACGCAGGATTAACCGCCCGTGACCGCGATTGCCGCGCTCGTTAAGCAGCACCGCCATGACGATCACCGCCCCGGAAATCGCCATTTGCCAGAACGGCGAGATGCCGATCACCGGCAGGGCATTATTGATGACGCCGAGGAACAGCGCGCCGCACAGGCAGCCCAGCACCCGTCCGCTTCCGCCCATGGTGCTGATACCGCCGATCACGCAGGCGGCGACCACCTGCAGTTCAAAGCCGTTCGCTACGTCGACATAGGCGACGGCGAAGCGCGAGATCCACAGATAGCCGCAGAAGCCGGCCAGCGCGCCGGAGAGACAGAAGCTGACGAACTGCATTTTCCCGGCGTTAATACCGGTGTAGTACGCCGCCGTCGCGTTGCCGCCTGCGGTGTATAAAGCCCGGCCGGTGCGGCTGTAGCGCAGGAAATAACCCACCAGCAGCAGCGCGGCGATGGCGCACCAGCTCAGCAGCGGCAATCCCAGGAGGGCGCTGCGCGGCAGACTGAGGAAATCAGCGCTCATCTGATGTGAGTTAACCCAGCCGCCGTCGGTCAGCAGAAAGATAATGCCGCGATAGATACTCATGGTGCCCAGGGTCACCACGATGGCGGGAATGCCGAGGCGCCAGACCAGCAGGCCGTTAATCATCCCCATCAGCAGGCCCAGCAGGGTTGCCAGCGCCAGCAGCGCCACCACCGGAATACCCGGATAGTGGGCGTTAAGCAGGGCGACGATCATCCCGGTCAGCGCCAGGTTGGCGGCCATCGACAGATCGATGCCTTTGGTGAGCAGCACCATCATCTGCCCGAGGGCGAGGATGATAAGGATGGCGGTATCGTTAAACATCTCCACCAGATTGCCCGGTGAAACGAACGATGGCACCCGGCTGCCAATGGCGCCGATCATCAAAATGATGACCACCGCCAGCAGCGCTTCGCGATGCTTCAGCCATGCGTGTCCCATCATGCTGCCTCCTGGCCAATGCCGCTGGCGGCGCTGACGATGGTTTCCGCCGTCGCTTCTCCGGCCCGGTACTCGGCGACCATCAGCCCTTCGTGCATCACGATAATCCGGTCGGCCATGCCCATCACTTCCGGCAACTCTGACGAGACCATCATCACCGCCAGCCCCTGGCTGACCAGCTCGGACATAAACTGATGCACGGCGGCTTTTGAGCCGATATCGATGCCTTTGGTCGGCTCGTCGAGGATAATCACCTCGGGATGGGTCGCCAGCCATTTGCCGATCACCACTTTCTGCTGGTTGCCGCCGGAGAGGGTCTCCACCGGCTGCCGCCAGCTGAAGGCTTTAACCTGCAGGCGCGAGGCGTACTCGTCCGCCAGCCGCCATTCCCGGGCGTCGTTCAGGACGCCGTTAGGGTTGAGCTTACTGAGCTGCGGCAGACTGATGTTTTGGGCGATGGGCAGGGCGATGATCGCCCCCTGTTTCTGCCGCTCTTCCGGTACGCAGACGATGCCCGCGCGGATGGCGTCGGCGGGCTGGCGAAAGCGCATGGGGCTGCCGTTCAGCCGGATCTCGCCGGAGGAGGGATGCGTTACGCCGGAGAGCGCCTGCATCAGCTCGGTGCGTCCGGCGCCCACCAGGCCGTAAAAGCCGAGAATTTCTCCCTTGCGCAGGCTGAAGCTGATATGGGCAAACTCGGTGGGGTGACAGAGGTCTTGCACCTCCAGCACCGTTTCCCCTGGGGTACAGTCAACTTTCGGGTAGGTTTGGGTAATCGCCCGGCCCACCATCATCGCCACCATCCGCTCTTCGGTGATATCGCTCATTGCCCCGGAGCTCACGTACACGCCATCGCGCAGGATGGTGTAATAGTCGGCCAGCTCGAAAATTTCATCGAACTTATGCGAGATAAACAGGATCGCTTTGCCGTCCTGCTTCAGACGCTCAACGATCTGATAAAACTCCAGAATTTCATGTTGCGAGAGCGCGGCGGTCGGCTCATCCAGGATCACCACCTGGGCGTCGAAAGCCAGCGCCCGGGCAATCGCCACCATGTGTCGTTGGGCGATGCTGAGCGTTTTCAGCGTGGCGCGCGGGTCGATCAGAACTTCAAGCCGGGCGAGGATCTCGCCAGCCCGGCGATGCATCGCGGGCCAGTCGAGCGTTTTGAACAGCCCCTTATACAGATACTGGCCGACGAAAATGTTTTCGCTGACCGAGAGTTCGTCAAACAGCACGGTTTCCTGGTGAATGGCGGTGATCCCCACCTTGTGCGCCGATTCCGGCGTCGGCAGATGAATGGGGATCGCTTTATAGAGGATCTCACCCTCTTCGGGCTGATAAATACCGGTCATCACTTTGACCAGCGTAGATTTCCCCGCGCCGTTTTCGCCGATTAAGGTGGTCACTTTGCCGGGCCAGAGATCAAGCTGTACGTTCTCAAGGGCACGCACACCGGGAAAAATCTTGGTGATGCCCTTCAGCGACAGCAGTGGCGTTGATGCTGACATGATAGTTCTCCACAAAATTCACCCCTCACCCTAACCCTCTCCCCAAAGGGGCGTGGGAACGGTCCGGCGTCCGCTGGCCACATCGTGCAGAGGACCAGCCTTTCCCCCTCTCCCTCCGGGAGAGGGCCGGGGTGAGGGAACAAGGGTTAGAAAATTTTCGAGAACTTATCGATGTTGCTCGCATCGTAGACGAACGGCTCGGCCATCGCGCCATTCCCCTCAGCATCCAACTTCACTTTGCCCAGCTTGCCCATACTGGCTTCGGTTTTGGTCGCGGTGCCTTTGACTAAATCGTCGGCCAGATAGGTGGCGGCGTAGCCCAGGTCAATCGGGTTCCAGATGGCGAAACTTTTGCTGGCGCCAGACTTGATCGCGCCGGCCATTTCCGACGGCAGCCCCAGCCCGGTGACATACACTTTGCCGATTTTGCCCTGGTCCTTCACCGCCTGCGCGGCGGCAACGATCCCCACCGATGACGGCGAAACAATGACTTTCAGGTCCGGATATGATTTCAGCAGGCCCACCGCTTCGCGGTAGCTTTTATCCGACAGATCGTCACCGTAGGCGACCGTGACAAGGTGCACGGACGGATACTGCGGCAGCACCTTTTTCATCTCCTCAATCCAGATATTCTGGTTAGTGGAGGTCGGAGTGGCGCTTAACACTGCCACATCCCCCTTCTCCACGTTCAGCGCCTTCAGCGCATCGGCGGCGAGCTTGACGTTGGTCTCGCCAATTAAGGCGTTATTGGAGGGATTAAGATGGATTTGGCGGCCTGCCGGCGCCACGCCGGAGTCCCACGAGACCACCTTGATGCCGCGCTGCATCGCTTTTTTCAGCACCGGCACCACCGCGTCCGGATCGTTAGCGGAAATAGCGATCGCATCCACCCCCTGGGCGATCAACCCGTTCAGCACGTCGATCTGCGCTTCGGCGGTAGTGGTGGTCGGGCCGGTGTAGATCACTTTGACATCACCTAACTCTTTGGCTGCCTGTTGGGCGCCAACGTTGGCGGCTTCGAAGAAGCCATTTCCCAGCGATTTCGCCACGAGGGCGATTTTGACTTCTGCTAAGGCGGAACCGGACAACGCCAGGGCGGCAACGGTGAGGATCAAGCTTGTCTTTGTTTTCATTGCTTTTACTCCACATGAGTCAGTTTTGTAGGGTTTGCAGGTGAGGCTTCGCCCCGTCTCGGTGAGCGGGGCGCGATGTTGTTATGGATAAAGATCTAACGCGGACTGCAGCGGCTGCACGTTGAATCGTTTGCCAAGGGCGATAAGCTCTTCGCGAGTGATGGTCTGCTTCATACCGCCCATGGACAAGACTTTCACCAGCACTTCGGCGGACTTCTCGGCGGTGTCGATCAGACCGAAGGTCTCATCCAGGGTTGGGCCGCTGCCGAAGACGCCGTGGAACGGCCACAGCACCAGCGAGTGTTTTTGCATGGTTTCCGCAGTCGCCTGGCCGATTTCATCGGTGCCTGGCACCATCCACGGCAGAATGCCGACGCCGTCCGGGAAGACTACCAGACATTCGGTGCTGCCTTCCCACAGCTTGCGAGTGAACAGATCGCTGTGGTTCTCCAGGACGTAGGTCAGGGCGATCAGGTTGGTGGCGTGGCAGTGCATGATCACCCGGTCCTTGCCGTCGGTCAGTTTGATGCGCTCGCTGTGCGACAGGAAGTGTGCCGGCAGCTCGGAGGTCGGCACTGCATCCTCCGTCAGACCCCACAGGATATGGTATCCCGCGCCGTCGCTGTCGACTTTCACCACGCCAAGGTTAGCGGCCGGGTCGAGCTGGACATTACGGAAGAATTTGCCGGAGCCGGTGACGATAAACGGCTGGTTAGCCAGGGTTGGCATCGGCTGGCTGAGGGCGATATAGCGCGGTTTAGCGTGGAAATCCGCCACGTAAGGTTCGATATCCGCCTCATCCAGACGCAGCGTCAGGTTGCCGCCGTTGCGCTCGTCCCAGCCTTTCAGCCAGGCGTCGGAGGTGGCTTTGATCATGCCCTGGACGAACCAGGCGTCGATAATGGTCTGCATAGTCTTGTCTTTCCTGTTGATTCGGTGAGGGGTTGACCCCCTCACCCTAAATATGTGCGTGCCCCCGGATTGCGCCGTAAACGGCTTATCCGGGCTACCGGTTCGTAGCCCGGGTAAGGCGTCAGCCGCGACCCGGGGAAGCCCGTGCATTACCCGCGCTGGCTCAGAACCGCATTCTCATAAGCCCGCACGTTGTCCAGCCACTGGCTGCCCGCCGGCGTGTCGTGACGCTGGCAGTACATCTCCCAGATGGCCTGCCACGGCAGGGATTTTTGCTCTTCGAGCAGCGCCAGGCGGGCGGTGTAATCGCCGTCGTTCTCCAGCTGGCGCAGCTGGTCGGTCGGTTCCAGCAGGGCGCGCAGCAGCGCTTTTTTCATATTGCGGGTACCAATCACCCAGGCCGCGATGCGGTTGATGGAGGCATCGAAGAAGTCGAGGCCGATGTGCACGCGGTCAAACAGGTTATGGCGAATGATTTCGCTGGCGATGGCCTGGGTCTCATCATCCAGCAGCACCACGTGGTCGCTGTCCCAGCGCACCGGGCGGCTGACGTGCAGTAGCAGACGCGGGATGTAGAGCATGGCGGCGGAGATCTTGTCGGAGATGACCTCCGTCGGGTGGAAGTGGCCGGCATCCAGGCACAGCGCTGTCTGGCGGCTGGTGGCGTAGCCCATATAGAACTCGTTGGAGCCGACGGTGTAGCTTTCGGCGCCGATACCGAACAGCTTGCTCTCCACAGCGTCAATGTGATGCGCCGGGTCGAATTTTTCGCTGATGACTTCATCCAGCGCGTTCAGCAGCCGCTGGCGCGGCGCGAAGCGGTCAACGGTAATGTCCTTCATGCCGTCCGGCACCCAGATATTCATCACCGACGGGGTGCCCAGCTGTTCGCCAAAATAAGCGGATACGCGGCGGCTGGCTTTGCAGTGGTCGATCCAGAACTGGCGGATCTCATCGTTGGCATGCGACAAGGTAAAGCCGTCGGCGCTCAGCGGATGCGAGAAGCAGGAGGGGTTGAAATCCAGCCCCAGTTTGTTGGCTTTCGCCCACTCAACCCAGTTTTTAAAGTGCTCCGGCTTAATCTCATTGCGCGCCACCGGCGCGTCGGATTCCAGATAAATAGCGTGCAGGTTGAGACGCTTTGGCCCCGGGATCAGGCTCAGCGCCTGCTCAAGGTCGGCGCGCAGCTCCTGAGCATTGCGCGCTTTGCCCGGGTAGTTGCCGGTGGCCTGGATGCCGCCGGTCAGGCTTCCCGCCGGATTTTCGAACCCGGCGACGTCGTCACCCTGCCAGCAGTGCATGGATACGGGCAGACGGTCCAGCTGGCGCAGGGCCTCCTCGACATCCACGCCGACGGCGGCGTAGCGCTGCTTAGCAATTTCCCAGGCTTGTTCAAGTTGAGTGGTCATGCGCAAAGCTCCTTGGTCTGTTGTGGCTGAAACTGCGCCACGAAACGGGCAATTTCACTATCAGGATTGGGGGTAAAGGTGGTGAGGGACGCGTTGCCGCGCACCACCTGACGAAACTCATCGACGCTGGCCAGCTCGTCGAGGGTCATTAGCTGGATGCCGATATTGCCGAGGGTGGAGGCCTCTGTCGGGCCGGCCACGACGACGATCCCGCAGGCGTCGGCGCACAGCTGGTTGAGCAGTTCGTTCTGGCAGCCGCCGCCGACGATATGCAGCTGGCTGAAGGGCTGGCCGCGCAGCGCCGCCAGCTCGTTAAGCACCCGGGCGTAGAGCAGCGCCAGGCTGTCGAAAATGCAGCGCGCCAGTTCGGCGTCGCTGTCAGGAACCGGCTGACCGGATCCGCGGCAGGCGGCCTGGATCTCGGCGCTCATACTGGCCGGGTTGATAAAGCGGTCGTCATTGCAGTCAATGATGAAGCGGCACGCCGGCAGCGCGGCGGTGCGGGCGATTAGCCCCTGCAGGTCGCTGACGTTTTGCTCTTTCAGCACCCGCTGCAGCAGCCACAGCCCCATAATATTTTTCAGCACCCGATAGCGGCCTTCGGCCCCGCCTTCGTTGGTGATATTGGCCTGCAGCGCCGCGTCGCAGGTGTACGGGGTCAGGCTTTCAAACCCCATCAGCGACCAGGTCCCGGAGGAGAGATAGGCGGCGTGGCGGTCGGCCAGCGGGGAGGCGATCACCGCGCTGGCGGTGTCGTGGCTGGCGACGGCGACCACCGGGATGTTATTGCCCTGCGGACAAATCCAGTGGCCGATAACGTTGCCGGGATGCGTCGGCGCACCGAACCATTCGCGCGGCGCGCCGGTCCAGTTCAGCAGCGTCTCATCCCAGCTATCGCTGTGGATGTTGACCAGCTGGGTGGTGGTGGCGTTGGTATATTCCCAGTTCAGATTGCCGGTCAGGCGGAAGCTGAAATAGTCGGGGATCAGCACGGCATGGGCGGCCTGACTGACCAGCTCCGGCTGCTGCTCCACCAGGGCGCGCAGCTGATAAAGGGTGTTAAACGGCAGAAACTGAATGCCGCTGCGGCGATAGATCTCCGCCCGGCCCAGCTGTTCTTCAGCGTGACGTAGCAGGCCCTGGGTGCGGTCGTCACGATAGGAGACCGGCAGCCCGACGCGCTGACCCTGCTTATCCAGCAGGACATAATCCACGCCCCAGGTATCGATGCCGATGCTGTCGATCAGGATGCCCTGCTCACACACTTTCTCCAGCCCGCGGCGGATCTCGCCTTCGAGGCTATCGAGATCCCAGCAGTCGAAGCCATCCACCTTCTGCAGGCTGTTGGTGAAGCGATGAATTTCACGCAGCGTCAGGGCGCGCGACCCGGACTGATAGCTGGCGAGCATGACCCGCCCGCTGGAGGCGCCTAAATCGACGGCGACACAATGACGAATACTCATGGAACGACCCTTCTTAAAATCATTGTCCGCAGTCTAAAAAAGGGCGCTGACTAACACCTTCTCGCTACTGACAGCCGAAACTGGCCGCTGGCAAGAAAGCAAAGGTGACCGTGAGGAAAATCACAAATTGCGGTTTTGGGCGGTGGTGAGGAGGATGTGATGGGGTCCGCAGTTCCGCATCTTTCCGGCTGATTCTTGAAAAAGCGGCAGGATTTACGAATTTCGCGGTCAAAAATTGAAGGCCGGATAGCCAACCCTTCATTACTATCAGCCGGTGACTGATAATTTTTCTCATTACGAGGGTGGCATCATGACCATATTGCACAGTACGGATTTCTTTAAGGCCGGGATCTCGACGGTGGCTATTGAACCCCGCCTCCCTCAGTCGGCCTTTCCGGAGCATCACCATGATTTCCATGAAATTGTCATCGTGGAGCAGGGCACGGGCATTCACGTCTTCAATGGCCAGCCTTATACCATCGGCGGCGGCTCGGTCTGCTTTATTCGCGATCACGACCGGCATCTTTACGAGCACACGGACAATCTGTGTCTGACCAACGTGCTCTATCGCGCGCCGGATGCGTTTCGTTTTCTCGCCGGGGTCAGCCAGCTGCTGCCTCAGGAGCAGGAGGGCAACTACCCGTCGCACTGGCGGGTGAACCAGACGGTCCTGCAGCAGGTGCGGCATATCGTGGCGCAGATGGAGGCCATGGGGAGCGAAACGGATACCCATGCCGTCGCCAGCCGTGAGATCCTGTTTATGCAGCTGCTGGTGCTGCTGCGGAAAAGCAGCCTTGCGGAAGAGGCCACCAACAACGATGCGCGGCTGAATCAGCTGCTGGCCTGGCTGGAAGACCATTTTGCGCAGGAGATCTGCTGGGAGGAGGTGGCGGCGCAGTTTTCGCTGTCGCTGCGTACTCTACACCGCCAGCTGAAGCAGCAGACCGGCCTGACGCCGCAGCGCTATCTCAATCGGGTGCGCCTGATGAAAGCCCGCCACCTGCTGCGCCACAGCGATGAAAGCGTGACTGATATCGCCTATCGCTGCGGATTCGGCGACAGTAACCACTTTTCGACGCTTTTTCGCCGCGAGTTTTCCTGGTCGCCGCGCGATATCCGCCAGGGGCGGGACGCTATTCTTCAGTAACGCGAGAGGAGTCAACGTATTGCGGACCAAAAACGCGAATAATGCGCCGTTATCCGCGTTGGGAGTGTGAGCCGTGGCCGGTCTGATTCTACGTAAAGAGGAGTTTTTCCCTTCCGCCACGCAGGCGGTGGCGGTGGCCGACCGCTACCCGCAAAACGTCTTCGCTGAACACACCCATGAGTTCTGCGAGCTGGTGCTGGTGTGGCGGGGCAACGGGCTGCACGTTCTCAACGACCGTCCCTGGCGCATTACCCGCGGCGATCTGTTCTATATTCGCGCCGAAGATAAACACTCCTATGCTTCCGTTAACGATCTGGTTCTGCAGAACATCATCTATTGCCCGGAGCGGCTGCAGCTCAATTTCGACTGGGCGGGGGCGATCCCTGGCCTCTTCGGCACGCCGTGGAAGCCCCACTGGCGCATGGGCAGCACCGGTATGGCGCAGGCGCGCCAGGTAATTAGCCAGCTTGAGCATGAGTGTTCCCGGCACGATGCGCAGGGGAATGCGATGGCCGAGCTGCTGTTTGCTCAGCTGGCGCTGACCCTCCAGCGCCATCGCTACGCGACGGATAATCTGGCGGCGACGCAGCGCGAAGCGCTGTTGGACAAACTGCTGGCCGCGCTGGCGGCCAGCCTGAGCCGACCCTTTGTCCTGGAGCGTTTCTGCGAGCAGGAGGGCGGCAGCGAGCGGGCGCTACGGCAGCAATTTCGCCAGCAAACCGGCATGACCATCAATCACTATTTACGCCAGCTACGGATCTGCCATGCGCAGTATCTGTTGCAGCATACCGAGCGCTTAATCGGCGATATCGCCATGCAGTGCGGCTTTGAGGACAGTAACTACTTTTCGGTGGTGTTCAGCCGGGAAATCGGCATGTCGCCGGGGCAGTGGCGGCAGCGCAGTCGCGCCGCCGCCTGAAGAGCGTCTTTGTCAGGCAGATGATCCGGTGCTTAACTGGCCATTCCCAGACCGACGATGTTGGCGGCGATGATGATCACCACGCAGCCGAGGCTCAGGACGCTCACCGGACGACGACCGGCGTTGTTCCACTCTTTCAGCACCAGACCCACCAGACCGCCGCACAGTACGTAGAAACTCATGTGCAGCATCCAGCTCATATAGTCATACTGCGCCGGAATGCTGGCGTGGCCCCAGGCATAGAAGAAGAACTGGAGATACCACATCAGGCCGCCGAGGGCGGAAAGCAGCAGGTTGCTGATGATGAGCGGTTTGGTCAGTGAGAAATCGGCTTTGACTGACAGGGTCTTCACTTTCGCCAGACGAATAAAGCAGAAGCCAAGGTTGACCAGCGCCCCGCCGCCCATAATCACCACGTAGCTTGGCAGCGCCGCATATAACGGGTCGACGCCGAGCGCCGCGGCGGCATCATGCATCGGTTTGGCGGCGTTCATCGCGAACGACATCCCTGCCGAGAAGATACCGCACATCACCGCCAGCAGAAGCCCTTTCTTCAGATTGAACTCTTCGGCTTTGATGCCCATTTTGCGCTCTTTCAGCTGGCCCGCGCGGGTGACGATGCCAACGCCAACCACCGCCACCAGCACGCCGAGCAGCGTCATTTGACCGCCCTGGGTGTGCATCAGCACCGAAAACTGACCGTTAATAATCGGCGTCATCAGCGTACCGACAATCAGCGTGATGCCAATGGCGATGCCAATCCCCATCGACATGCCGAGATAGCGCATGGTCAGGCCATAGTTGATATTACCGATGCCCCACATGGCGCCGAACAGAAAGACCGGCAGCAGCGTGGAGGCGTTAAAGGAGCGGTAGTAGGCCCAGAAATCGGGTAACAGGGTGGCGCTGATGGCCCAGGGCAGGATCAGCCAGGAGACGATCCCCCCGACCGACCACATGGTTTCCCACGACCAGTGTTTTACTTTCTTGAACGGGGCATAGAAACAGGCGGCACTGGCGGCCCCTATCAAATGCCAAAAAATACCCATCGTAATCGCGTGGTTCATTGATTTTATCCTCATCTTTTTTATCGGAGACGGCGGCTTCCGATGCGATGAGTGTAAAAATTAGCCGCTTTGGCCGCCTTCAGGACGTTGCCACAGGATGGCGAACTCTGGCAACCATGGGCTTAATTAGTTGTTCTACATCACAAAACGACGGGTATTTCTTCTGGTTATATCCATATGAAAAATACGGCATTGATAAGCATTTTCAATACCATTTAATTAACTATAATGGACAAACTGCTTACGCGGCGTTAACACTTGAGCCGCTCGACAATAATGGAGATGATTATGAGCTATACCCTGCCATCCCTGCCGTACGCTTACGATGCTCTGGAACCGCACTTCGACAAGCAGACGATGGAGATCCATCACACCAAACACCACCAGACCTACGTGAACAATGCCAACGCCGCGCTGGAAAGCCTGCCGGAGTTCGCTAACCTGTCCGCTGAAGAGCTGATCACCAAGCTGGATCAGCTGCCGGCTGACAAAAAAACCGTACTGCGTAACAACGCCGGCGGCCACGCGAACCACAGCCTGTTCTGGAAAGGCCTGAAAACCGGTACCACCCTGCAGGGCGACCTGAAAGCGGCTATCGAGCGCGATTTCGGCTCTGTGGACAACTTCAAAGCGGAATTCGAAAAAGCCGCTGCGACCCGTTTCGGTTCCGGCTGGGCGTGGCTGGTCCTGAAAGGTGACAAACTGGCCGTTGTCTCCACCGCAAACCAGGATTCCCCGCTGATGGGCGAAGCCATTTCCGGCGCTTCCGGCTTCCCGATCCTGGGTCTGGACGTGTGGGAACACGCTTACTACCTGAAATTCCAGAACCGTCGCCCGGACTACATCAAAGCCTTCTGGGACGTGGTGAACTGGGACGAAGCTGCAGCGCGTTTTGCCGCCAAAAAATAAGGTTGCAATGTGCTAAGAGAGAAGCGAGTCTGATGGCTCGCTTTTTTTATATCGGTAGCAAGGAGAGCAGACATGCATTATCCGGTGAATGTCTTTGTCGGCAAAATCAGGGACTACACGGGCAGTCGTCCCAGCGCGATCGGCAAAATCCAGGTTGACGGCGAGTTGCAGCTCGGCGATCTCGGTCTCGAAGGGGATGAGCAGGCAGAGAAGAAAATACACGGCGGGCCGGACCGCGCGCTGTGTCACTATCCGCGCGAACACTATGCCGACTGGATCCGTGAATTTCCCCAGCAGGCCGATCGGTTCTGCGCCCCGGCGTTCGGCGAAAACCTCTCCACCACTGGCCTCACCGAACAAAACGTCTACATTGGCGACATCTTTCGCTGGGGCGAGGCGCTGATCCAGGTCACCCAGCCGCGCTCTCCGTGCTTCAAGCTCAACTTTCATTTTGCGATCGGTGATATGGCGCAGCTGATGCAAAACAGCGGGAAGACCGGCTGGTTGTACCGGGTGATCGCCGGGGGGCAAGTCTCCAGCGATGCGCCGCTCGAACTGGTCTCTCGCCTGAGCGATGTCAGCGTCCATGAGGCCGGGGCGATTGCCTGGCATATGCCGTTTGATGACGATCAGTACCACCGCTTATTGTCGGCTGCGGGCCTGTCGGTAAGCTGGAGTCGAACCATGCAGAAGCGCCGTTTAAGCGGCAAGATCGAGGATAATTCACGGCGATTGTGGGGGAAATAATTCCCCCATATTGGCGCTTTCCGCAGAGTCTCCCGGGTAGCGGCGCAAGCGCCTTACCCGGGCGACCTGACCGTTCCTGGCGGTAACCCGGCGCAGCGCAGGCCGGGTCAGCGTCAGGTCCGCTTATACAGCGGTAGCCAGAGGGTTAAGCGCAGACCGCCCAGCGGGCTGTCGTCGGCCTTCACCCAGCCACGGTGCTGCTGAATAGCGGTTTCGACAATCGCCAGCCCCAGGCCGGTGCCGCCGGACTCGCGGTCGCGCGCCTCGTCGGTCCGGTAGAATGGCCGGAAAATCTGCTCGCGATCCTCCGGGCTGACTCCCGGGCCGTCGTCATCGACGTTAACCGTAATCCCGTCTTTATCCACTGAGAAGCTGACGGAAATCTTCGTGTGCGAGTAGCGCAGGGCGTTGCGGACGATATTCTCCAGCGCGCTTTCCAGCGCATTGGGGTTACCGTACAGCGGCCACGGACCCGGCGGATACTCAACGGTGAACGATTTACCCATCTGCTCGGCTTCAAACGCCGCGTTGTCCAGCACTTCGCCCCACAGCTGATTGGCTTTGACCGTCTCGCTCACCAGGGCGTTTTTCGCCTGATTGCGCGACATCACCAGCAGGTCGTTGATCATGCTGTCCAGTCGGTGCGCTTCAGTTTCGATACGCTCCAGCTCTTTGCTCTCACCGCTGCGGCGGCGCAGCAGGGCGGTGCCCAGCTGCAGGCGCGTGAGCGGCGTGCGCAGCTCGTGCGAGATATCGGACAGCAGCCGTTGCTGGCTGGTCATCATCCGCTCCAGGGCCGTCACCATCTGGTTAAAGCTGGCGCCGGCGGCTAAAAACTCCTGCGGTCCGGCTTCCAGCTCCGGATGCTGCCGCAGGTTGCCCTGGGCGACCTCGTCAGCGGCATTTTTCAGCTTACGCGCCGGTTTCGCCAGGCTCCACGCCAGCCACAGCAGCAGCGGGGCGCTAACCAGCATTGTGACGATCAGCAGCAGCAGCGGCCGGTCAAACAGCAGGTTGATAAAGTCGGATTGTGAGGTGCTGGCGGGACGGATCAGATACAGCTGATAGTTATCCTCCCCATCCCTGACGGAGAACGGGCCCACCATTTCCAGGCGGCCATAGCGTTTTTTCTGCGGATGATCGGCGTTATCGGCCTGGCCGATAAAGTTGCGAATGATCTGCATCTCGTTGCGTTCTGCGCCGATCACGCGGCCTTCGCTGGTGACCAGCAGCAGGCGCTGACCCGGAGGCGCCCATTTATCGATGGCGCGAAACAGACGACGCCACCACATCAGGTCGTTTGGCGGATCGTTGGCCAGCTCGGCCTCGACGTGCTGCTCGATCATGATGCCTTGACGCTGCTCGCTTTCCAGCAGCTCGGTCATCTGCCGGGAGTCCAGTTTGGGCAGCATCAGCACCAGCATCAACACCAGCGCCAGCGTGAGCCAGAAGATGGCGAAGATGCGTGCAGTCAAACTTCCAATCATGAAGCGGAAACCATCAGATACCCGCGGCCACGCAGCGTTTTAAACCACGGATGGCCATCTTTGCGCTCCGGCAGCTTACGCCGCAGGTTGGAAATATGCATATCGATGGCGCGGTCGAACGGCGTCAGGCGCTTGCCTAACACTTCCTGGCTTAAATGTTCGCGTGACACCACCTGGCCGAGATGCTGCGCTAACAGATAGAGCAGGGTGAACTCGGTGCCGGTGAGCTCCAGCGTCTGGCCATCGAAATTGGCTTCCTGACGGCCCGGATTGAGGCTTAAGGCATCCACTTCCAGGGTCGGCGAGCCGGCTTCGGTCGTCTGCTGCTGTTCGCTCCAGTGGGAACGGCGCAGAATCGCGCGTATACGCGCCACCAGTTCGCGATCGTTGAACGGCTTAGGCAAATAGTCATCTGCGCCCAGCTCGAGGCCGAGAACGCGATCCAGCTCGCTCCCGCGCGCTGTTAGCATGATAACCGGAGTCTGGTGTGTCTGACGCAGCTCTTTAAGCGTATCGATACCGTTTTTCTTCGGCATCATTACGTCGAGCAGCAATAAATCAATGCTGTCGTCCAGAAGGGCCAGCGCCTGTTCCCCATCATGGGCCACCAGCACGTTAAAACCTTCCATATCGAGCAGCTCTTTTAACAGGGAGGTGAGCTCCCGGTCATCATCAACTAACAGGATTTTATTCATTGTTTAAATACCTCCGAGGCAGAAATTACGTCATCAAGGCCCGCTAATCCATGACTTTACGTTGTTTTACACCCCCTGACGCATGTTTGCAGCCTGAATCGTAGACTGTCTCTCGTTGAATCGCGACACAAACGTTTTGGGAGTATGTGATGCGCAATGTTATCGCTGCCGTCATGGCCTCAACGCTGGCGCTAAGTGCATATAGCCAGGCCGCTGAAGTCGTTACCAGCGTTAACTGGCTCCCCGGAGACGAAGGGGGACAGCGCGGTAGCCAGAGCCATATGTTTGACGGCATAAGTTTAACCGAGCAGCAACGTCAGCAGTTACGGGATCTTATGCAACGGGCACGCCACGACAGGCTCCCCGTTAATGTTAGCGAAATGGAGACAATGCATCGCCTTGTCACCGCAGAAAATTTTGATGAAAACGCTGTGCGCGCTCAGGCAGAAAAGATGGCGCAGGAACAGGTTGCTCGCCAGGTCGAGATGGCTAAGGTCCGCAACCAGATGTTCCACCTGCTTACGCCAGAGCAGCAAGCGGTTTTAAATGCTAAGCACCAGCAACGTATGGATCAGTTGCGTGAGGTTGCAAGGACGCAGAAAGGCTCAGCGATGATGCTTTCGAGTAGTAGCAACACCCTGCAACCCCAGTAACAAACCCTGTTTTCCTTGCCATAGACACCATCCCTGTCTTCCCCCACATGATGTGGGGGTTTTTTTTGCCCTTTTTTCGGCAAATCAACTTCTTCGCCTATCCCGTGAGCGTCACCAGTTCAGGTTATACTAAGCGCAGTGCAGGAGAAGGAGCCTATATGAATCAATCTTATGGCCGGTTGGTCAGCCGCGCCGCTATCGCTGCGACGGCGATGGCCTCCGCGTTACTTTTGATCAAAATTTTTGCGTGGTGGTATACCGGTTCAGTCAGTATTCTGGCCGCGCTGGTGGATTCGCTGGTGGATATTGCCGCCTCGCTGACCAACCTGCTGGTGGTGCGCTATTCGCTGCAGCCTGCTGATGAAGAACATACCTTTGGCCACGGCAAAGCGGAGTCGCTGGCGGCGCTGGCGCAAAGCATGTTTATCTCCGGTTCGGCGCTGTTTCTGTTTCTTACCGGTATTCAGCACCTGGTGCGTCCGGAGCCGCTACAGGCCGCCGGCGTCGGGGTTGTCGTCACGTTGATTGCCCTGTTCAGCACGCTGGCGCTGGTGACCTTCCAGCGCTGGGTGGTGCGAAAAACCCAAAGCCAGGCGGTGCGGGCGGATATGCTTCATTATCAGTCTGATGTTATGATGAACGGCGCCATTCTGGTGGCGCTGGGCCTCTCCTGGTACGGCTGGCATCGCGCCGATGCGTTGTTTGCCTTAGGAATTGGCATCTATATTTTATATAGCGCGCTGCGGATGGGCTATGAGGCGGTTCAGTCGTTACTCGACCGCGCTTTGCCTGACGAGGAGCGTCAGGACATTATCACCATCGTGACCGCATGGCCCGGCATCCGCGGGGCGCACGATCTACGAACGCGGCAGTCAGGGCCGACCCGCTTTATTCAGATTCATTTGGAAATGGAAGATAACCTCCCGCTGGTGCAAGCCCACGTGATTGCAGACCAGGTGGAGCAGGCGATTCTGCGCCGTTTCCCGGGTTCCGATGTCATTATCCATCAGGATCCCAGTTCTGTGGTGCCGGCGGCGCAGCAGGGCTTTTTTGAGCGTTAGGTTATAGTCTGTAAACTCGATGTAAAAATGTGGGTCAGCTCGGCATTTTTTGTATAAATTACCGCCGTTTGGTCTGACCTGAATCAATTCAGCTTGAGGCGTTTGATATACTATTGTCATTAGCGTCGTGCACTCCTGGTGAGGGAGCGCTTCAGGCAACAGAATTATTTTTTGCTTCCTAAGTTCAGAGGTAGTCATGATTAAGAAAATCGGTGTGTTGACAAGTGGCGGTGATGCGCCGGGCATGAACGCAGCAATTCGTGGCGTTGTGCGCGCGGCATTAACGGAAGGTCTGGAAGTTTTTGGAATCTATGACGGTTACCTCGGCTTGTACGAAGACCGTATGGTTCAGCTCGACCGTTACAGCGTTTCCGACATGATCAACCGCGGCGGCACCTTCCTGGGCTCCGCTCGCTTCCCGGAATTCCGCGAAGAACACATCCGCGCAGTGGCTATCGAAAACATGAAGAAGCGTGGCCTGGACGCGCTGGTGGTTATCGGTGGTGACGGGTCCTATATGGGGGCGATGCGCCTGACCGAGATGGGCTTCCCGTGCATCGGCCTGCCGGGCACCATCGACAACGATATCAAAGGCACTGACTACACCATCGGCTTCTTCACCGCTCTGAGCACCGTGGTGGAAGCGATTGACCGTCTGCGCGACACCTCCTCTTCGCACCAGCGTATCTCCGTGGTGGAAGTGATGGGCCGTTACTGTGGCGACCTGACTCTGGCGGCGGCGATTGCCGGCGGCTGTGAGTTCATCATGGTGCCGGAAGTGGAATATACCCGTGACGATCTGGTAGCGGAAATCAAAGCCGGCATCGCGAAAGGGAAGAAACACGCTATCGTGGCGATCACCGAACACATGTGCGACGTTGACGAGCTGGCAAGCTACATCGAGAAAGAGACCGGCCGTGAAACCCGCGCTACCGTCCTCGGCCACATTCAGCGCGGCGGTTCCCCGGTTCCTTACGACCGTATCCTGGCTTCCCGCATGGGCGCCTATGCGATTGAGCTGCTGCTGCAGGGCCATGGCGGCCGTTGCGTCGGCATCCAGAACGAGAAGCTGGTGCACCACGACATCATCGATGCCATCGAGAACATGAAGCGTCCGTTCAAGAACGACTGGCTGGATTGCGCGAAGAAACTGTACTAAGTTACGCGCCGGATAAACAAAAGGCCTTCTCATGGAGAAGGCCTTTTTTATGGCGCAAGGTTTATTCGATATCCAGCGGGTCTTCCGACAGAATCATCCCGGTGTTATCGGCATACAGATGGTCGCCGCTGAAGAAGGTCACGCCGCCGAAATTGACGCGCACGTCGCTTTCGCCGATGCCTTCGCCAGCCGCGCCGACCGGAATGGCCGCCAGCGCCTGGATGCCGATATCCAGTTCCTCAAGGTCGTCAACCTGGCGCACCGCGCCATAGACCACCAACCCTTCCCATTCATTCTGTACGGCCAGACGCGCCAGGTCAGCGTCAATTAACGCGCGTCGTACTGAGCCGCCGCCGTCGATCAGGAGAATATGACCACGGCCATTCTGCTCGAGCAGATCGTAGAGCAACCCGTTATCCTCGAAACATTTTACCGTAATGATCTGTCCACCAAACGACGACCGTCCTCCAAAGTTAGAGAACAGCGGTTCCACGACGTTGACATCTTCCTGGTAGATGTCACAAAGCTCGGAAGTATCGTATTTCATAGGCTTAACGTTCAGTTGCTGCGAGAGTTTTTAGTATATCCCGCGAATCGCATTGTTGGCAAAATCATCAATTGTTAATTGATATTTGTCAGTTAAGCCGCCAGCTTACTGGCAATAATCCCGATAACAAACAGCAGGTTGGTCAGCAAAGCCCCTTTGACCGTCTTTTCGAGCATCGGCCGCATCGCCAGCGGATCGGATTCGCGCAGGACGTAACGCGCCTGTTTGACCAGCAGCGGCGTGGCGAGAATAAACAGCCAGCCCCAGGCAGAATGCAGCGCCAGCAGGTTAAACAGCGCCAGACACAGCAGGGCGCCGAGCAGCAGGCAGGCATGATAGCGGCGGGCATTGACCGGCCCCAGGCGCACGGCGAGGGTGTTCTTCCCGTTCTGCCGGTCGCTGTCGATATCACGCAGGTTATTGATGTTCAGTACGGCGGTCGCCAGCAGACCGCAGGCCGTTGCCGGCAGAAAAATGGCCGCTTCCACATTGTGGGCTTGCAGATACCAGCTGCCGAGGACGCTCAGCCAGCCGAAGAAAACGAGTACCGAAATATCACCGAGGCCAATATAACCATACGGGCGGGTGCCCACTGTGTAGGTGATGGCGGCCACGATCGACAGGCCACCCAGCGCGAGGAAACCGATGAAATCGCCGACGCTCTGCCAGGCGACGCACAGTAGCGCCAGACCAAACAGACAGATCAGCGCGACGGTGACAATCAAGGCGCGCTTCATCTGCTGGGGGGTAATCACCCCTTTCTGCATCCCGCGCAGCGGCCCGATGCGGTCCGGTTTATCGCTCCCCTTGACCGCGTCGCCGTAGTCATTGGCGAGGTTGGAAAGAATTTGCAGCAAGCCGGCGGTGATCAGCGCCAGCAGGGCGACCCAGGGATCAAAATGCCCCTGCTCCCAGGCAAGGACGGTGCCAACAATAATCGCGGCAAACGCCAGCGGTAACGTTTTAGGACGCAGGCTTTCCAGCCACGCCTGAGAACGGCTGATATCAGTCATAGTTATTTTAGCCAATAAAAATGGGGGCGATAGCCCCCATCAACAGTGATGAAAATGCATTGCACCGGATTATAGGATAAAACGGCTCAGATCTTCATCTGCCACCAGAACATCCAGGTGCTTACTCACATATTCGGCATCGATAGTGACGGTCTGGCCGTTCATCTCGCTGGCATCATAGGAGATATCTTCCACCAGGCGCTCCAGCACGGTGTGCAGACGGCGCGCGCCGATGTTCTCGGTGGTTTCGTTTACCTGCCATGCGGCCTGAGCGATACGCTTGATACCGTCTTCGGTGAATTCGATATTCACCCCTTCGGTCGCCATCAGCGCCTTGTACTGCACGGTGATGGAGGCGTTCGGTTCGGTAAGGATGCGCTCGAAGTCATGGGTGGTCAGCGCCTTCAGCTCAACGCGGATCGGCAGACGTCCCTGCAGTTCCGGGATCAGATCGGACGGGCTGGCCACCTGGAACGCGCCGGAGGCGATAAACAGGATGTGGTCGGTCTTGACCATCCCGTGCTTGGTGGAGACGGTGCAGCCTTCCACCAGCGGCAGCAGGTCGCGCTGTACGCCTTCACGGGAGACGTCCGGGCCGGAGGTGTTGCCGCCGCGCTTACAGATTTTGTCGATTTCGTCGATAAAGACGATACCGTGCTGCTCAACAGCGTCGATGGCTTCCTGCTTCAGCTCTTCCGGATTGACCAGTTTGGCCGCTTCTTCTTCAATCAGCAGCTTCATCGCGTCTTTGATTTTCAGCTTACGCGGTTTCTGCTTCTGGCCGCCGAGGTTCTGGAACATGGACTGCAGCTGGCTGGTCATCTCTTCCATGCCCGGAGGGGACATGATTTCAACGCCCATCGGCGCCGCAGCGAGATCGATTTCAATCTCTTTATCGTCCAGCTGGCCTTCACGCAGTTTCTTACGGAACGCCTGGCGCGCCGCAGACGGTTCCTGCGACGGCTCAGTCTGGCCCCAGTTGTTCTTCGCCGGTGGGATCAGCACGTCAAGCACGCGCTCTTCCGCCAGCTCTTCCGCGCGGTAACGGTTCTTATCGATGGACTGCATACGAACCATTTTGATCGCCGCATCGGTCAGATCGCGGATGATAGAGTCCACTTCTTTACCGACATAACCTACTTCGGTGAACTTCGTCGCTTCAACTTTAATAAACGGCGCGTTGGCCAGTTTCGCCAGACGACGAGCGATTTCGGTTTTACCGACGCCGGTTGGGCCGATCATCAGAATGTTTTTCGGCGTGACTTCATGACGCAGCTCTTCGTTAAGCTGCATCCGGCGCCAGCGGTTACGCAGGGCGATAGCAACAGAACGCTTGGCGGCGTCCTGGCCGATAATGTGTTTGTCCAGTTCGCTGACAATTTCGCGTGGGGTCATTTCAGACATGGGAGATCCTTACGCTTTAGAAGGTAATTCTTCGATGGTGTGGAAATGGTTGGTATAGATGCAGATATCACCTGCAATATCCAACGCTTTCTCGGCGATATCGCGCGCGCCCATATCGGTGTTTTCCAGCAGCGCGCGGGCCGCGGCCTGGGCGTAAGGACCGCCGGAGCCGATAGCAATCAAATCGTTTTCCGGCTGTACCACGTCACCGTTACCGGTGATGATAAGCGACGCGTTTTCGTCCGCGACGGCCAGCAGCGCTTCCAGCTTGCGCAACATCCGATCGGTTCGCCAGTCTTTAGCCAGCTCAACGGCGGCCTTCACCAGATGGCCCTGGTGCATTTCCAGTTTGCGTTCAAACAGTTCGAACAGCGTGAAGGCGTCGGCGGTGCCGCCAGCGAAACCGGCAATCACTTTGTCGTTGTACAGACGACGCACTTTTTTCACGTTGCCCTTCATTACGGTGTTGCCCAGCGTGGCCTGGCCATCACCGGCAATAACAACATGGCCGTTACGGCGAACACTTACAATTGTAGTCACGAGCAGACCCCTTGGTTGCAAAAGCGGAACAGGGGCCCCGCGCTGTCCGCGGGGCCGAATGCAATTATAGATGGGGGGGATTTTGAGGGTTTCAACCCCTGGCGGCGAGACGAATGCAGTTCGCGTGTCCAGCCATCTTCAGGCGGGTGATCATCTCGTTGGCGCTTTCTTTGCCTTTCAGCGGGCCAATGACCACGCGGTTCCAGCCGTTGTTGGTGGTGATGTGCGAGGCAAACCCTTCGAAAGCCAGCTGAGCGCGGACGGTTTCGGCCTGCTCGGCGCCTTTAAAGGAGCCGCACTGGATCATCCAGCTACGATCGTCTTTTTTCTCGGCGGTCGTTTTCGGCGCTTCCTCCACTCGAGTCACCGGCGCGGCGGCCTGCGCGCGCGGCTGCGTAGTCGTAGTGTGCGCCGGCGTCTGCAGCAGATCCTGGTACGGCTGCTGGTTTGACGCGGTCTGCTTCGGCTGTTGCTGCTGGACCGGCTTCGGCTGCTGAACGCGCGGCGGCTGCTGCACGGTCTGCTGCTGAGTTTGCGCCCACTGTTGCTGTTGCGCCTGCTGCTGTTGCTGCGCTAAACGCTGACGCTGCAGCGTCTGCTGGCGCTGGGCCGGCGTTTGTTCGTTCCACGGCACTTCGGTCAGCTGAGTCGGCTGTTGACGCATATCGGCCTGCATCTGGGCCAGCAGCTGACGCTGTTCGTCGGTCAGTTGCTCCGGTTTCATCACTTCGCCGCCGGCGGTCGGTTCGGTCGGCGCGCGAACGCCCGGCTGGCGGCTTTCCAGCTCTTTAATATAGCGCCAGCGCTCTTCCGGTTTTGGCGGCAAGCCGTTGCCGGCGGCCTGGCGATTTTGCATCGCTTCCGCTTCTTCTTTCTTATGGTGCGTAATGAAATAGAGTCCACCGATAAAGGCCACCAGCACAGCCGCCGCGATCGCCACCATAGCCGGTGAAATTGCCGGGAGGCTGCTTTGCTTATTCCTTGAGCTTCGGGTAGTGCTCTTTTTGCGCCGCGAAGAAGCCGGTTGGCTGCGGCGTACATAATCTCGTTGTGCCACTATCGTTTCGCTGTCTTATATTCGTTCGTCAGCCCGCCATGTTACTTAAGCGGCGGGCCTTTGACCAGAAGAGCAGGCCCGAAAGCCTGATGGTTATCGTCTGATTTTTTGCGTACTGCCGCGAACAATCAGTTCGCAATCGAGCAGGCGCGAGCCGCTGTTCACGTTATGACCCTGCATTTGCTCAAGTAATAGCAGCATTCCTTCACGGCCGATATCAAAACGCGGCTGTGACACGGTGGTCAATGGCGGATCGCAAAATTCAGACAACGCGATGTTATCGAAGCCGACGATCGACAGGTCGTCCGGCACTTTCAGACCGCGGCGTTTCGCCAGCGATAAGGCGCCCAGCGCCATCACATCGCTATGGCAAAAGACCGCGGTGGGCGGTACCGGCTGCGACAGCAGCTGCTCCAGCGCATTGGCGCCAGCTTCGAAGGTAAAGTTGCCGCGAGCGATATAGTGCGGGTCAACGGTGATACCGCTGCGGCGCAGCGCCTGCACGTAACCCTGCAGGCGATAATGGCACAGCGGCATATCTTCCGGGCCGGCGATGCAGCCGATACGCTGGTGTCCCAGCTCGTGAAGATAGTTTACCGCGTTAAAAGCCGCCGTCAGGTTATCGATGTGGACGGTGGGCAGCTCCAGCTCCGGCGCGAACTCGTTCGACATGACCATCGGCGGCAAATTGCGCTGCTCTTCCACGCTGGCGTCAAACGGCAGGCGCGAGCTGAGCAGCACCATGCCGTCAATCTGCTTGGTGATGATAAGGTCGATAAAGGTTTTTTCTTTCTGATTCTGGTGGGCGCAATCGCCGATTAACACCAGATATCCGTGCTCGGCGGCAGTGACTTCAATACCGCGGATCACTTCGCTAAAAAAGGGATCGCAGATATCCGGGACGATCACGAGGATCGTCCGCGATTCGTTGCGCTTCATATTGCGTCCGAGCGACTGCGGTAAATAGCCGACTTCCAGCGCCGCCTGCTCGACCCGGTTACGGGTGGCTTGCGACACCTTATCAGGGTTCATCAACGCTCGGGACACGGTTGCCGTGGAAACGTTTGCCTTTAAGGCGACGTCTTTCATGGTGGCGGCAACCACTTGTTTTTTGGGCTTCACCTGGTTTCTCCTCGCTGAATGGCGCTGGCATTTCCCTTGCGCGCTAACTGCTGCATCATTTTTATCAGATAGTCGCGGCAGTGAGTTACAGAATTTTCATGAAAAACGTGATGCTTGTTAAATTTTTCGATCCGGCTCGCAAGAGAAGGCTTACCCTTCAATAGGATCGACATCCAGCACCCACTTCACTTTTTTCGCCTCCGGCAGCGTATTGATCAGCGCCAGCGTACCGCTGACGATATGCTGCAGGCGTACCCGCGAAGGATGCTGCAGCAATATCTGCCACCGCCAGCGGCCGCCGCGCTTCGGCGCCAGCGCCGGAACCGGACCGAGCACCCATAGCTTGTCGTCGGCCAGCGGACTGGCCTGCAGCAGATTGCGCAGCTGTTGTAAAAACAGCGGCGCCTGCTGGTTGTTATGGTCTTCCGCACGAATCAGCACATGGCTGGTCCACGGCGGTAGCTGCATTGTCTGCCGCTCTGCCAGCGCCTGTTCGGCGAAGGCGTCGTAGCCTTTATACAGCAGGGTCTGCAGCAGAGGGTGTTCAGGATGGTGGGTTTGCAGGATCACTTCGCCCTGTTTTCCTGCCCGTCCCGCTCGCCCGGAGACCTGGGTATAGAGCTGAGCAAAACGCTCGGCGGAGCGGAAATCCGCGGAAAACAGCGCCCCGTCGACGTCCAGCAGGGAGACGAGGGTGACGTCCGGGAAGTGGTGGCCTTTGGCCAGCATCTGGGTGCCAATTAAAATACGCGCTCCGCCGCGATGGACGGCGGCGAGATGCTCCTCCAGCGCCCCTTTGCGGCTGGTGGTATCGCGGTCGATACGCGAGATAGGCACGTCAGGGAACAGCGGCGCCAGGGCCTGCTCCAGCTGTTCGGTGCCGATACCCACCGGCACCAGGTGCGTGGAGCCGCAGGAGGGACATTGGCGCGGGATAGGGCGCTGACTGTCGCAATGGTGGCAGCGCAGATGGTGCTGCGCCTGGTGCAACGTGTAGTAGCTGTCGCAGCGCGGACATTCCGCTATCCAGCCGCAGTCGTGGCACAGCAGCGCTGGCGCAAAGCCGCGGCGGTTAAGAAACAGGATCACCTGGTTATCCGCCTGCAGATGCTGGCGCATACGGTTAATCAGCGCGGGAGACAGACCCGCCTGCAGCGGTTGCCCTTTGAGATCGAGCACGTGCTGCTGGGCAGGGCGCGCATTGCCCGCGCGTTTGCTTAAGGTTAACTGGCGGTATTTGCCCTGGCGGACATTATGCAGGGTCTCCAGCGCCGGCGTCGCCGAGCCGAGAATAATCGGGATCTGTTCGCTGTGGGCGCGCCATACCGCCAGGTCGCGGGCATGGTAGCGCCAGCCCTCCTGCTGCTTGTAGGAGCTGTCATGCTCTTCGTCGATAACGATGACGCCGAGGTCTTTAAACGGGGTAAACAGCGAGGAGCGGGTGCCGATCACAATGGCCGCTTCGCCGTTTTTCGCCTTCAGCCAGGCCGAAAGACGTTCGCTGTCATTGAGTCCGGAGTGCAGCACTTCCACCGGCGCGTTAAAGCGCTGGCGGAAGCGGGCGATGGTCTGCGGCGTCAGACCGATCTCCGGCACCATCACCAGCGCCTGGCGCCCCTGCGCCAGCACGTTCTCCAGCACGCTCAAATAGACTTCCGTTTTCCCTGAGCCGGTAATACCCGCCAGCAGCCAGGCGGAGAAGCGATCGGCGGCGCTGTGGATCGCCCCGACGGCGGTGGCTTGCTCGGTATTAAGACGCAGGCGTTCGCCGGCAACCGAATACGCGCTGCGCCAGTCGATGAGGGCGGGCGCTTCGCAGGCCAGCTCCGCCAGCCCTTTGCCGCGCAGCGCCTGCAGCGCCGCTTCATTAAATTCCAGTTCGCCAACCTGATGACGCCAGATTTTTCCCTGGCGCAGCGCCGCCAGCGCCTGCTGCTGCTTCGGCGAGCGTTTCAGACCGTTAAGGTCGACGGCCTGCCCCTGCTCGGTGGCGAACCAGTACCACAGCGGCGTCGCGCTGGCGGGTTTGCCCTGGCGCAGCAGAATGGGCAGCGCATGGAACAGCACATCGCCAATCGGATGATGGTAATACTCAGCCGCCCACATCAGCAGCCGCCAGACGGTACCGGAGAAGACCGGTTCGTCGTCCAGCGCTTCCGCGACCGGTTTTAGCTCGTCCAGCGGCAGCTCGCTGCGTTCGCTGATCGCCGCGACAATACCGATCCGCTCCTGTTTGCCGAACGGCACCCGCACCCGACAGCCCGCTTTGACCGCCATGCCTTCAGGCAGCAGATAGTCAAAAGTGCGCGGTAGCGGAACGGGTAGGGCAACGTGGGCGACGGGCATGTCATCTTCCTGACTTGAAATCTGGCGGGATAGTATACACATTACGATAAGGCGGCGCGGATCAGTTTGCATATGCTGGTCAAATTCTGTATGATTCGCCGCCTTTGATGCGCTTTATATCGCATTGAAGATTGACCATTACCGCGTGCTTCACGCTGTCAACAGCGTAGAGGGCGACGGGAAATTACTAATATCGCGTGGTGTCTGGCGTTAGGGCTGGAAGAGCGACGCGGCCTTAACTGAGGTTCTCCCATGAAAAAAGGTATTCACCCAAATTACGACGAAATTACTGCTACCTGTTCTTGCGGTAATGTCATGAAAATCCGCTCCACCGTAGGTCACGACCTGAACCTCGACGTGTGCGGCAAATGCCACCCGTTCTTCACCGGCAAACAGCGTGATGTTGCTACCGGTGGCCGTGTTGACCGCTTCAACAAGCGCTTCAGCATCCCGGGCAGCAAGTAAGTTGCCAGAAGAAGCCGCCTCAGGGCGGCTTTTTTGTGTCTCTCGCCTGCCTGGGCGGGAAAGAAAAAGGGCGGAAGCGTGCTTCCGCCCTTTTTATCGTCTCAGTATTCCCACGTATCCGGGTCGATACCCAGTTCACGCATAATCGCTTTCGCCGCTTCCGGGATCTCATCGCTGCGCTCTTTACGCAGGTCTTCATCGTTAGGCAACGGTTGTCCGGTAAAGGCATGCAGGAACGCTTCGCACAGCAGTTCGCTGTTGGTCGCGTGACGCAGGTTATTCACCTGACGACGCGTGCGTTCATCGGTGAGGATTTTTAACACCTTCAGAGGAATGGAAACCGTAATTTTCTTTACTTGCTCACTCTTCTTACCGTGCTCAGCGTATGGGCTGATATATTCGCCGCTCCATTCAGCCATGAGATACCTTAATCCTCTGTTTATTAGTGAAGGGCCAGAATATTCCGCCCGGGCTATAATCGCGCGTAGTTTACCGTATGCGCGGGCTTTCTGACATGAGATAAGCCGCCGCCGACGTGCGCTAATGCATATAATTTTAACGGCTATTTGCACTTTGCTCAATCTATACGCAAAGAAGTTTAGATGTCCAGATGTATTGACGTCTATTGTGACAATGTTTACTCTGAAGCCTGACTTTTCACCGATTCAGCCCAGGAACTTCCCAACATGACGCGTAAACAGGCCACCATCGCAGTGCGTAGCGGTTTAAATGACGACGAGCAGTACGGTTGCGTTGTCCCGCCGATCCACCTCTCCAGTACCTATAACTTCACCGACTTTAATGAACCTCGCGCTCACGACTATTCCCGCCGCGGCAACCCGACGCGTGATGTGGTGCAGCGCGCTTTAGCGGAGCTGGAGGGCGGCGCTGGCGCGGTGCTGACCAATACCGGTATGTCGGCGATCCTGCTGGTGACGACGGTGTTCCTTAAGCCTGGCGATCTGCTGGTGGCGCCGCACGACTGCTACGGCGGCAGCTACCGTCTGTTCGATAGCCTGGCGAAGCGCGGCTGCTATCGCGTTCAGTTCGTCGATCAAAACGATGAGCAGGCGCTGCGGGCGGCGCTGGCGGAAAAACCGAAGCTGGTGCTGGTCGAAAGCCCAAGTAATCCATTGCTGCGGGTGGTGGATATTGCGAAAATCTGTGGTCTGGCGCGCGAAGCCGGGGCGATCAGCGTGGTCGATAACACCTTCCTGAGTCCGGCGCTGCAAAACCCGCTGGCGCTGGGCGCCGATCTGGTGTTGCACTCCTGTACTAAATACCTTAATGGTCACTCTGATGTGGTGGCCGGGGTGGTGATTGCCAACGATCCGGCGACTGTCACCGAACTGGCATGGTGGGCGAATAACATTGGCGTCACCGGCAGCGCCTTCGACAGCTATCTGCTGTTGCGCGGGCTGCGGACGCTTTCTCCACGCATGGAAGTGGCGCAACGTAATGCCCTGGCGATCGTCGAGTATCTGAAAACCCAGCCGCTGGTGAAAAAGCTGTATCATCCGTCGCTGCCGGAAAACCAGGGGCATGAAATTGCGGCGCGTCAGCAAAAAGGTTTTGGCGCAATGTTAAGCTTCGAGCTGGATGGTGACGAGCAGACGCTGCGCCGCTTCCTGAGCGGGCTGTCGCTGTTTACACTGGCGGAATCGCTGGGGGGCGTTGAAAGCCTGATTTCCCATGCGGCAACGATGACGCATGCCGGCATGGCGCCTGAAGCGCGTGCCGCCGCCGGAATTTCAGAAACGCTTCTGCGTATTTCGACCGGTATCGAAGATGGTGAAGATTTAATTGCCGACCTGGAAAATGGCTTCCGGGCAGCAAACGAGGAATAAAGATGAGTGTGATTGCGCAGGCAGGGGCGAAGGGTCGTCAGCTGCACAAATTTGGTGGGAGTAGTTTAGCGGATGCGAAATGTTACCTGCGCGTCGCGGGGATCATGAAGGAGTATTCGCAGGCGGGGGACATGATGGTCGTCTCCGCCGCTGGCAGCACCACCAACCAGCTGATCAGCTGGCTTAAGCTTAGCCAGAGCGATCGCCTTGCTGCGCATCAGGTTCAGCAGTCGCTTCGCCGCTATCACACCGAGCTGATTGGCGGTCTGGTGGAGCCTGCGGCGGCGGATACGTTGATCGCCGCCTTTATCCACGACCTTGAGCGTCTGGCTGGTCTGCTGGACGGCGGGGTTTCCGAAGCGGTCTATGCGGAAGTGGTCGGCCATGGGGAAGTGTGGTCCGCGCGCCTGATGGCGGCGGTTCTCAACCAGCTGGGAATGGAAGCCGCCTGGCTGGACGCGCGCGCGTTCCTGCGCGCGGAACGCGCCGCGCAGCCGCAGGTGGATGAAGGATTATCCTATCCACTGCTGCAGCAGCTGATGGCGCAGCATCCTAACAAGCGTCTGGTGGTGACCGGCTTTATCTCCCGCAACCAGGCCGGTGAAACCGTCCTGCTGGGCCGTAACGGGTCTGACTACTCAGCCACCCAGATCGGCGCGCTGGCGGGTGCTTCCCGCGTCACCATCTGGAGCGACGTCGCCGGGGTGTACAGCGCGGATCCGCGCAAGGTGAAAGACGCCTGTCTGCTGCCGCTGCTGCGTCTGGACGAAGCCAGCGAGCTGGCGCGTCTGGCCGCGCCGGTGCTCCATGCCCGCACGCTACAGCCGGTTTCCGCCAGCGATATCGATCTGCAGTTACGCTGCAGCTATACGCCGGAACAGGGTTCCACGCGCATTGAGCGCGTGCTGGCCTCCGGCACTGGCGCCCGGATTGTCACCAGCCATGACGATGTCTGCCTGGTGGAGTTCCAGGTGCCGGCCGGTCACGATTTCAAACTGGCGCATAAAGAGCTGGACGCCCTGCTCAAACGCGCCCAGCTGCGCCCGTTAGCCGTTGGCGTCCATGCCGACCGCAAACTGCTGCAGTTCTGCTATACCTCCGAGGTGGCCGACAGCGCGCTGAAGCTGCTCGATGAGGCAGGTCTGCCGGGCGAGCTGCGTCTGCGTCAGAAGCTGGCGCTGGTGGCGATGGTGGGCGCGGGCGTCACCCGCAACCCACTGCACTGCCACCGTTTCTGGCAGCAGCTGAAAGGGCAGCCGGTGGAGTTCACCTGGCAGTCGGAAGAGGGGATCAGCCTGGTGGCCGTCCTGCGCGCCGGGCCGACGGAAAGCCTGATCCAGGGGCTGCACCAGTCCTTATTTCGTGCCGAAAAGCGTATCGGCCTGATGCTGTTCGGCAAAGGGAACATCGGTTCCCGCTGGCTGGAGCTGTTCGCCCGTGAACAAACCACGCTCTCGGCGCGGACCGGCTTTGAGTTTGTGCTCGCCGGCGTGGTCGACAGTAAACGCAGTCTGCTGAACTACGACGGGCTGGACGCCAGCCGGGCGCTGGCTTTCTTCAACGATGAAGCGGTGGAGCAGGATGAAGAGTCGCTGTTCCTGTGGATGCGCGCGCACCCGTATGATGATTTAGTGGTGCTGGACGTCACCGCCAGCGAGCAGCTGGCCGACCAGTATCTTGATTTCGCCAGCCATGGCTTCCACGTGATCAGCGCCAACAAGCTGGCGGGGGCCAGCAGCAGCGATAAGTATCGCCAGATCCACGACGCGTTTGAGAAGACAGGGCGCCACTGGCTGTATAACGCCACCGTGGGCGCCGGCTTGCCGGTGAACCATACGGTGCGCGACCTGATCGACAGCGGCGATACCATCCTCGGCCTGAGCGGTATCTTCTCGGGAACGCTCTCCTGGCTGTTCCTGCAGTTTGATGGCACCGTGCCGTTCACCGACCTGGTGGATCAGGCGTGGCAGCAGGGTCTGACCGAGCCGGATCCGCGCGTCGATCTGTCCGGTAAAGATGTGATGCGCAAGCTGGTGATCCTCGCGCGGGAAGCGGGTTACGACATCGAGCCGGATCAGGTGCGCGTGGAATCACTGGTCCCGGCGCACTGTGAAGAGGGTTCGGTCGATCACTTCTTTGAGAATGGCGAAGAGCTGAACGAGCAGATGCTGCAGCGCCTGGAGGCGGCCCGCGAGATGGGGCTGGTGCTCCGCTACGTGGCGCGTTTTGATGCCAACGGCAAAGCACGCGTCGGCGTGGAAGCGGTACGCGAAGAGCACCCGCTGGCGGCGCTGCTGCCGTGCGATAACGTGTTCGCTATCGAAAGCCGCTGGTATCGCGATAATCCGCTGGTGATCCGCGGGCCCGGCGCCGGGCGCGATGTGACCGCCGGGGCGATCCAGTCGGATATTAACCGTCTGGCGCAGCTGCTGTAGTCCCGGGAAAAAGACCAGGCGCGGCCTGGTCTTTTTTGTTAGTGCGCCGCAAAAACTACTTTAGCGGCAAACAGGCCGTTTAGCGCCGCCGGGAATCCGGCGTAGACCGCCATCTGCATGATCACTTCCGTAATTTCCTCTTGCGTCAGACCGACATTTAATCCCGCGGCAATATGCACTTTCAGCTGCGGCTCGGCGTTACCCAGCGCGGTGAGCGCGGCGATGGTGGCGATTTCCCGGCTACGCAAATCAAGCCCTGGCCGGGCGTAAATATCGCCGAAGGGGAACTCAATCAGATAGCGGGCGAAGTCGGGGGCGATATCCCGCAGGCTGTTGACGACGGCCTCCCCGCCGCTACCGTCCACGCGCTGAAGCATTTCCTGACCGGTGGTATAACGTTCGCTGGACATCGTTTTTTCCTCTCTGTGATGATGCGTTGAGAGGAAGGGTAGGGAAGTTTACCGGACTTGAGTAATACCCTTTTCGTGATACCTTTTCAGTATGACAACTTCGCGATTACATTCTCTCGATATCCGCCTGCTGCGTGCCTTTGCCGTGGTAGCTGAGGAAAATAACATCAGCCGGGCGGCGCAGCGGTTATTTATCTCGCAGCCGCCGCTGAGTCGCCATATGCACTATCTGGAAGCGCAGCTGGGGGTGACGCTGTTTCAGCGCCATAGCAAAGGCCTGATCCTTACCGACGCGGGCAGAGAGGTGCTGGCGATCATTCGGCCCATGCTGGCGCTCCAGGAACGCACGCTGGCGGCATTGAGTGAGCTCTCCGTTCACTCACCGCCGTCTCTGCGTCTGGGCGTGACCACCGCCTTCGAACAAGGCATTTTCGCTGCTGTTGAATCTGCGCTGAGCGAACATACCCGCGGGTTGCATATCACCCGCCACGCCTCACCGGCGCTGGCGCAGCAGGTGCGCAAAGGCAAACTCGATGCGGCGCTGGTCGCGCTGCCGCTCAATACTGAAGGGCTGCACCTGCATCCATTGCCGTATCAGGAGCCGCTCATCGCGGCAGTGCCAGCCTCCTGGCCGGAAGCCGTCATACCAGCGTTAACGCTAAGCGCGCTCAATCATCGGCCGCTGTTCTGGTTTAAACGCGAGCGTAACCCCGATTTCTTTGACTACACGCGGCGCATTTTCGACCGGGCTGGCTATACCCCCGCTTATGTGGAAGAGCCTGCCGAACATGATGTGCTGCTGGCGCGAATTGCGCGTGGGGAAGGCATGATCCTCCTGCCGGCGTCCTTTTCCGCGATCCAGCGTCAGGGGGTAGTGTTCTGTCCTGTCGCTGAAGGCGACAGCATGCCGTTAAGCCTTGGGATGATCTATGCGCCTCACCAGGCAGGAGCCGTGCAGCAATGGCTCTCACTGCTGGATGATCGCCTGACGACTCGCTCGTCTCATGCTGAATATCGTTCTACCCCATGTTGACCGCAGAGCGGGCTCTTTCGGCTGGCAAAGCGCCGGTAGATGAATTTTTTTCATGTTGGCAGCCTTTTCCTCACTCTTTACGCAGATTTTTCTATTGACGCCCGGGCGCTTTTCCGTCATTTTTACATCTGGACGTCTAAACGTATAGAAGTTCGCAACACAACAGCCATTACATGCGATTGATGAGGTAAGGTATGAGCTTTTTTCACGCCAATCAGCGGGAAGCCCTGAATCAGAGCCTGGCGGAAGTCCAGGGCCAGATTAATGTGTCCTTTGAATTCTTTCCGCCGCGCACCAGTGAAATGGAGCAAACCCTGTGGAAATCCATCGATCGCCTGAGCAGTCTGAAACCGAAGTTTGTCTCGGTGACCTATGGCGCGAACTCCGGCGAGCGCGATCGCACCCACAGCATCATCAAAGGTATTAAAGAGCGAACCGGTCTGGAAGCGGCGCCGCACCTGACCTGTATCGATGCTACTCGCGATGAGCTGCGCACTATCGCCCAGGATTACTGGAACAACGGCATCCGCCATATCGTCGCTCTGCGCGGCGACCTGCCGCCGGGCAGCGGTAAACCGGAGATGTACGCCGCCGATCTGGTCACTCTGCTGAAAGAGGTGGGGGATTTTGATATCTCCGTCGCCGCGTATCCGGAAGTGCATCCGGAAGCGAAAAGCGCGCAGGCGGATTTGCTCAACCTGAAACGCAAAGTCGAGGCAGGCGCCAACCGCGCGATCACCCAGTTCTTCTTCGATGTGGAAAGCTACCTGCGTTTTCGCGATCGCTGCGTCTCGGCGGGCATCGACGTGGAAATTATTCCGGGTATCCTGCCGGTTTCCAACTTTAAACAGGCGAAAAAGTTTGCGGATATGACCAACGTTCGTATCCCGGTGTGGATGTCGAAAATGTTCGAAGGGCTGGATAATGACGCCGAAACCCGTCAGCTGGTGGGGGCGAATATCGCCATGGACATGGTGAAGATCTTAAGTCGGGAAGGGGTAAAAGATTTCCACTTCTACACCCTTAACCGCGCCGAAATGAGCTACGCCATCTGTCATACGCTGGGCGTGCGTCCGGCCTGAGTGCTTGCCGTTTCCGCCGTCAGTGGGCGACGCGTCCGGCTGATAAACATAAAAAAACACCCGGCTGACGCCGGGTGTTTTGTTTTGCTCTGGATTATTCCCATTCCTGCAGGAAGCGCTGGCCATATTGGTCGGCGACCAGCAGCGCGGCGTAGACCTGGTCGGCGTCGACGCCGCCCGGCATATTGTGGATGGTTTCGCCTTCAGCGCAGGCGGCTTCCGCCACCAGGCGCATTTTGGTCGGGATGTCGCCTTTGATATCCAGCTGCGCCAGCGTGATCGGCAGCCCAACGCTGTGACACAGCGCGGCGACAGTCTCGATCTCTTCCACCGGCGCGTTTTCCAGCACCAACTGCGTCAGGGTGCCGAACGCCACTTTTTCACCGTGATAATAGTGGTGGGCGTCAGGGATGGCCGTCATGCCGTTATGAATCGCGTGGGCTGCCGCCAGGCCACCGCTTTCAAAACCGACGCCGCTCAGATAGGTGTTGGCTTCCACCACCCGCTCCAGCGCCGGAGTGACCACGTGCTGTTCGGCGGCCAGCATCGCTTTTTCACCCTCTTCGAGTAAGGTGTTGTAGCACAGCTCGGCCAGCGCCAGCGCCGCCTGGGTGCATTTCCCGCCCGCCATGGTGGTGGCGCCGCTGCGTGAGCAGGCGCGGGCTTCGAACCAGGTGGCCAGCGCATCGCCAATCCCGGCGGCCAGCAGGCGAGCCGGCGCGCCAGCAACGATCTGCGTATCGACAATGACCATGTTAGGGTTGTGCGGCAGCATCAGATAGCTGTCGAACTCGCCTTCGTCGGTGTAAATCACCGACAGCGCGCTGCACGGCGCATCGGTGGAGGCGATGGTGGGGGCGATCGCCACCGGCACCTTCATAAAATGGGCCAGCGCTTTCGCGGTATCCAGGGTTTTACCACCGCCGATCCCCAGCACGGCGGTGCATTTCGCACTGCCGGCGATATCGCGCAGGCGATTGATTTCATTATGCGAACATTCACCGCCGAACGGCGCGATTTCCGCCGCCAGGCCGGCGTCAGCCAGGCTTTTGCGTAGCATCTCTTCCGCGAATCCCAGCACGAATTTATCGCCAACGACCAGCCAGCGTTCGGCCAGCGGTTTCAGGTAGTCGCCAAGGCGCTTGATGGCGCCTGCGCCCTGGATGTATTTGCCTGGTGATTGAATAATGCGATCCATTTCGATTCCTCCTCGATGACCGTGATGCCGCCCGCAGGCGGCGCGCGGGTCCGGTTACAGGTTCAGCGTGCCAAAGGCGTTATTCCAGTCCTGTTCAAACTTCTCTATGGCTGACTCTACCGCAGGGGTGCCGAGCATTTGTTGCGCTACATCTAGTGGAAGGGTGATTGCTTCGCAGCCAGCCAGCAGGCAATCCAGCGCCTGACGGGGCGTTTTGAAGCTTGCCGCCAGCACTTTGCTTTCGGGCGCATGCATTTCCAGCAGGGATTGCAGTTCCTGCACCATGCGGATGCCGTCTCCGCCCTGAGCGTCGACGCGGTTAACGTAAGGCGCGACGTACTTTGCGCCGGCCAGCGCGGCCAGCAGACCCTGTGAAGCGCTGTAGACGGCGGTGCCAAGGGTCGGGATGCCTTCTTTCTTCAGCAGCTTGATAGCGGCGAGGCCTTCGGCGGTGACCGGGATTTTGACCACGATGCCCGGCACGGCGTTGCTCAGGCGTTTGGCTTCTGCCACCATGCCCTGCGCATCGCGGCTCATGGTCTGCGCAAACAGAATCCCTTCCGGACCAACGGCTTTTTGCAGGCGCGGCAGTACATCCCACACCGGGGTTTTACCGGCGGCGATAATGCTCGGGTTGGTGGTCACCCCGGCCAGCGGGTAGATGCGGGCCAGGCGTTCCACTTCGGCGACGTTGGCGGTATCCAGATAGAGTTCCATAGTGTTTTCCTCAATGCTTAATTCGGTGCTGTCGTTGAGGTAAGCATACGGCTTTCGTTCGAAGGATCGCCAGATGACAAATTTGCCAAAAACTGGATAAATGTACGCATCGCGATTAAGGATGATTTAGATCACATTTATCGACGCTGGCTGGGATGGCAGGAAACTATAGCGCGCACAAAAGTCAGGTTTAACACACAAAAATCTAGTTTTTTGCCGCGGACGATTTTTCCGTCAGCTGGCTATGGTACTGACGGCGGTATTCAGACGGCGAGCGTTCCGTGGTTTTGCGGAACAGGCGGCAGAAGTAGTTGCTGTCGGCGAAGCCGCAGGCGTGGGCGATGTCTTTCACTTTCATATCGTGGCCCTTCAGCAGCATACGGGCCTGTTCGAGACGAATGTGGTTTAGATATTCATTGAAGCCCATTGGCCCACATTTCTGGAACAGATGGGAAAGATAGTTGGGAGAGAGATAGAACGCCTGGGCGACCGATTCCCGGCTCAGCGGCTCCGCGTAATGGACCTCGATGTACTGACGGATTGCCTCGAACAGCGCCTGGCTGCGCGAGGAGGTTTGCGCCTGGCTGCCGAGAAGATCATGGCAGTGGCTGAGCAGGCTGATGACGATGCTGCGGGCGGTTTGCTGCTCCTGCGGCTGCATCCGGATCTCGTTGAGGGCCTGCAGCAGGAAGGAACCGACGCGCGGCCCGCGACGCAGCGCCTGTAGCTTTTCAACAACGGCGATCGTCTTGCCATTCCAGCGCTGCAGCGAGCACTCCAGCTGCTGTTTAGCGAACAGGATGCTTAACAGCAGGCAGGGCGCCTGCCACTGTGGGCAGTTCCAGCTATCGCCAGGAATATAGAGCACGTCATGGGCCTCCAGGAGCGGGGCGTTATCGCCGAGCGCCTGGTCGCGCAGCTGCCCATCGAGGAGGATATTCAGACGGGGAAAATCAACCTGCACCACCGGTTCAGCAGGCGAGCGCGTCTCGCCGGCGAAATAAACCCGTCCGAGGCTGGTCTGCTTTTTTAGCAATGCATCAATAAGTTGATTGATATCGTTGTCCATCATTGTTCCGCCCCGCGCATCACCCTTTTCATCATACCGGACATTATTCCAGCGGTAAAAGCGCCAGCCTGTCGCTATTGCTTCTCAGTTACGATATGTTATATCGTAACAATTTGTCACCATTGATAGCAAACTCAGGAGAGAGTAATGACCAGAAAGATCCCCCTGCTGGCCTTGGGACTCGGCATGGCGCTAGCCAGCGCCCAGGCGTTCGCCCACGGCAACCATAGCCATGGGCCGGCGCTAACCGAAGTGGAGCGTCAGGCCAGCGAAGGCATTTTTGCGGATAAAGATGTGCAGGACCGCGCGCTGAGCGACTGGGAGGGCGTCTGGCAGTCGGTGAACCCGTATCTGCTCAACGGCGATCTCGATCCGGTGCTGGAGCAGAAGGCGAAAAAGCCCGGCGGCAAGAGCGTGGAGGAGTATCGCGCCTATTATAAGAAGGGCTATGCCACCGATGTGGAACAGATTGGCATTGAAGATGACGTGATTGAGTTCCACATTGGCGAGACCGTCAACAGCTGCAAATACCGCTATTCAGGCTACAAAATCCTGCATTACGCCTCCGGTAAGAAGGGCGTACGTTATCTGTTCGAGTGCCAGCAGGGCGATGCCAGCGCGCCAAAATATGTCCAGTTCAGCGACCACATCATTGGCCCGCGTAAATCGCAGCATTTCCATATTTTCATGGGCAATGAATCACAGGAAGCGTTGCTGAAAGAGATGGATAACTGGCCGACCTATTATCCGTATGCGCTGCATAAAGAGCAGATCGTTGATGAGATGCTGCACCACTAGAACGGGTGAAAAATCCCCCGGCCGGGCGGCCGGGGGAAAGACAGCGATTAGCCGGTGTTACGCATACCGGCGGCGACGCCGGCGATGGTGACCATCAGCGCTTGTTCAACGCGCGGATCCGGGTCTTTGCCCTCTTCTTCAGCCTGGCGCGAACGGTGCAGCAGTTCCGCCTGCAGGACGTTCAGCGGGTCGGTATAGATATTACGCAGCTGGATAGACTCGGCGATCCACGGCAGGTCAGCCATCAGATGGGAGTCGTTGGCGATGGCCAGCACGACGTTGATATCGGCAGCCAGCAGCTTGCGCAGCTCGGTACCCAGCGCCCACAGCTCTGGTTTCACCAGGCGCTGATCGTAGTACTCCGCCAGCCACAGGTCGGCCTTCGAGTAAACCATCTCCAGCATGCCGAGGCGGGTGGAGAAGAACGGCCAGTCGCGACACATCGCTTCCAGTTCACTCTGTTTTCCGCCTTCAACCACCTTCTGCAGCGCAGCGCCAGCGCCCAGCCAGGCTGGAAGCATCAGGCGGTTCTGGGTCCAGGCGAAGATCCACGGAATGGCGCGTAGCGACTCGACGCCGCCGGTCGGACGACGTTTTGCCGGACGCGAACCCAGCGGCAGTTTGCCCAGCTCCTGCTCCGGAGTGGCGGAGCGGAAGTAAGGCACGAAATCTTTGTTTTCACGCACGTAGCCGCGATACATCTTGCACGACACGTCGGACAGCTCGGCCATGATGTCGCGCCACTGCGGTTTTGGTTCCGGCGGCGGCAGCAGGTTGGCTTCGAGGATCGCGCTGGTATAGAGCGACAGGCTGCTGATGGTGACTTCCGGCAGGCCGTACTTAAAGCGGATCATCTCACCCTGCTCGGTAACGCGCAGGCCGCCCTTCAGGCTTCCCGGCGGCTGTGAGAGGAGCGCGGCGTGGGCCGGCGCGCCGCCGCGGCCAATGGAGCCGCCGCGACCGTGGAACAGCGTCAGTTCGATCCCGGCTTTCTCACAGGTTTTGATCAACGCGTCCTGCGCCTGGTACTGCGCCCAGGAGGCGGCCATCACGCCTGCGTCTTTCGCGGAATCAGAGTAGCCGATCATGACCATCTGTTTGCCCTGGATAAAGCCGCGGTACCAGTCGATATTCAGCAGCTGGGTCATGACGTCGTTGGCGTTGTTCAGGTCATCCAGCGTTTCGAACAGCGGGGCCACCGGCAGGGCAAAGCCAATCCCGGCCTCCTTCAGCAGCAGATGAACCGCCAGCACGTCGGACGGCGTTTTGGCCATCGAGATCACGTAGGCGGCGATCGATCCGCGCGGCGCCTCGGCGATCACTCTACAGGTGTCGAGAACTTCGCGGGTCTCTTCGCTTGGCTCCCACTGGCGCGGCAGCAGCGGACGTTTGGAATTCAGTTCGCGGATCAGGAAAGCCTGTTTGTCGGCTTCTGACCAGCTTTCGTAATCGCCGATCCCGAGGTAACGGGTCATTTCGCCCAGCGCTTCGGTGTGGCGGGTGCTTTCCTGACGGATATCAATACGCACCAGCGGTACGCCGAAAGACTTCACGCGGCGCAGGGTGTCGAGCAGCTCGCCGTTGGCGATAATGCCCATGCCGCAGGCCTGCAGCGATTTATAACAGGCGTATAGCGGCTCCCACAGCTGCTCGTTCTGAGTGATCAGTCCCGCCGGTTTCGGCAGCTTCTGACCTTTCAGACGCGCTTCCAGCCAGGCCTGGGTTTCCATCAGCTGAGTGCGCAGTTTTTTCATCAGGTAACGGTACGGTTCCTGAGCGCCCTCGGCGCCGGCCAGGGCGCGCAATTCGTCAGTACACTCCACCATCGACAGCTCGGAGATCAGCACCTGCACATCTTTGAGGAACAGATCGGTCGCTTTCCAGCGGCTGAGCAGCAGCACGTGGCGGGTGATATCGGCGGTCACGTTCGGGTTGCCGTCGCGGTCGCCGCCCATCCACGAAGTGAAACGCACCGGGACAAAGTCCACCGGCAGCTGATAGCCGAGGTTGGCTTCCAGCTGTTCGTTCAGCTCGCGCAGGTAGTTAGGCACCCCTTCCCACAGGCTATTTTCCACCACCGCGAAGCCCCATTTGGCTTCATCGACCGGGGAAGGGCGGTGCTTACGAATTTCATCGGTATGCCAGGACTGGGCGATCAGCTGGCGCAGGCGGCGCATCAGCTGGTGGTGCTCGTAGTCCGCAATATCTTTGTTATCCAGCTGCTTGAGGCAGTTGTTCACTTCCACCATTTTATGGATCAGCGTCCGGCGGGTGATCTCGGTCGGGTGGGCGGTTAACACCAGCTCCAGGGACAGAGATTCCACCGCTTTTTTGATGGTGTCTTCGTTGAGATTGGGTTGGTCTTTGAGCTTTCTCAGGGTGCGCGCAATGACTTCCGGATTGCTGGCCGCTTCGCCATTCGGCGAAATGCTGTGGTACTGCTCAGCGGTGTTGGCCAGATTCAGGAACTGGCTGAAGGCACGGGCCACCGGCAGCAGTTCGTCGTTAGACAAATTCTGCAGCGTGGTCAGCAGCTCCTGGCGGTTAGCTTCGTTGCCGGCGCGTGAAGATTTGGACAACTTACGGATAGTTTCGACACGATCAAGAATATTTTCTCCCAATGCATCCTTGATGGTATCGCCCAGCACCTTGCCGAGCATACTGACATTACTACGCAATGCGGAATATTGTTCGTTCATGTTACCCCAGACACCCCATCTCATTTTATTTTGTTATATCCGCTGCGCTGGAACGTGAGCAACGGATAAGCAACCCGTCTTTTATAAAGCCACGTAAATACCCCCACGTCAATTACTGCGAAATCGCTTCAGCAAACGAGTAAATACCCGTAATTTGCGAAATTTAACTCAGGGGGCGCTGGATAAGCATCGCTTATGGAAATGTGACGATCGTCACCGTTCCGCCCCGGGAGAGCGGGGCGGAAAAAGAGGGCGATTTTAGTGCCAGCAGAAGTGGTGAACCACCTGGCTAATCAGCTCCCGCGTCGGCTTGATAAAGCGCGTCTCCAAAAACTCGTCAGGCTGATGGGCCTGATTGATCGAGCCCGGGCCGAGAACCAGCGTTGGGCACAGCGTCTGGATAAACGGCGCTTCGGTACAGTAGTTCACCACGTCGGTCTGGGCGCCAAGCAGTTTCTCAACCACCTGCACCAGCTTATGGTCCGGCGGGCACTCGTAGCCGGGGATCGGCGGATGCAGCTCCGAGACCGTCAGGCGGCCCGGCCAGCGTTCGCTTACCGGGGCCAGCGCCTCGTCCAGCAGACCATTGAGGTCGTTGAGGGTCATCCCCGGCAACGGGCGGATGTCCATATGCAGTTCACAGCAGGCGCAGATACGGTTTGAGGCATCGCCGCCATGGATGGCGCCGAGGTTGAGGGTCGGGTAAGGGACCGTGAACGCCTCGAAGTGGTAGCGCTCTTTTAGCAAATCGCGCAGCTGCATAATCCGACCGATGGCGTCGTGCATCAGCTCGATCGCGTTGACCCCGCGCGCCGGATCGCTGGAGTGGCCGGACTGGCCCTGAATACGGATCGCGTTGGACATATGTCCTTTATGGGCGCGGATCGGCTGCAGGGAGGTGGGCTCGCCGATGATGGCGCAGTCGGGGCGCAGCCGGGTGGTTTCGGCAAAATAGCGCGCGCCGGCCATGCTGGTCTCTTCGTCGGCGGTGGCCAGAATATACAGCGGTTTTTTCAGCGTGGTGACGTCGACATCGCGCAGGGCGTCGAGAATAAAGGCGAAGAAGCCTTTCATATCGGCCGTGCCGAGGCCGTAGAGCTTGTTATCGTGTTCGGTAAGGGTGAACGGATCGCGCGTCCAGCGGCCGTCATCGAACGGCACGGTATCGGTATGCCCGGCGAGCAGCAGGCCGCCGGCGCCGTGTCCGGTGCTGGCCAGCAGGTTGAATTTATGGCGCGTATCCGGCACCGGCTGTACCTCGACATTAAAGCCGAGATCGCGGAACCAGCCGGCCAGCAAATTGATTAAAGACTCATTGCTCTGATCGAGAGCCTCTTCGGTCGCGCTGATGGACGGTGTGGCGATCAACGCGCGGTAAATCTCGATAAAGGGCGGTAAATTGTTTTTCATTGTTGACACACCTTGGGTCGTGATAGTATCAATATTCATGCATTTATTGTGAATAAAAATACAATATCGTTGAGCGTAAGAAAACCCATCGAATGTAAGGAGATGCGCTTCCAATGTTAAATACGCTGATTGTGGGTGCCAGTGGTTATGCCGGCGCAGAGCTGGTGACCTATATCAATCGTCATCCGCATATGAACATAACCGCTTTGACGGTCTCCGCGCAAAGCAATGATGCGGGAAAATTAATTTCCGACCTGCATCCGCAGCTCAAAGGCATTGTCGATATGCCGCTGCAGCCGATGTCCGATATCAGCGAATTCAGCGCTGGCGTGGACGTGGTGTTTCTCGCCACCGCGCACGAAGTGAGTCACGATCTGGCGCCGCAGTTCCTTGCCGCCGGCTGCGTGGTGTTCGATCTCTCCGGTGCCTTCCGCGTTAACGATGGGGCGTTCTACGAAAAATATTATGGTTTCACTCATCAGCATCCCGACCTGCTCAAACAGGCGGTGTATGGTCTGGCGGAGTGGAGCGCGGATGCGCTTAAAGAAGCGCAGTTAATCGCGGTGCCTGGCTGCTACCCGACGGCGGCGCAGCTGTCGCTGAAGCCGCTGATTGATGCCAGTCTGCTGGATCTCAACCAGTGGCCAGTGATCAACGCCACCAGCGGGGTGAGCGGCGCGGGACGCAAAGCCGCGATCGGCAACAGCTTCTGTGAAGTCAGCCTGCAGCCATACGGCATCTTTAACCATCGTCATCAGCCGGAGATTGCCAGCCACCTCGGAGCGAAGGTGATTTTTACCCCGCATCTGGGTAATTTTAAGCGCGGCATTCTGGAAACCATTACCTGCCGCCTGAAGCCGGGCGTTGGCCATGCGCAGATCGCGGCGGTTTACCAGCAGGCTTACGCCGATAAATCGCTGGTACGTTTATATGATAAAGGCGTGCCCGCATTGAAAAGCGTCGAAGGTCTGCCATTCTGTGATATCGGTTTTGCCGTGCAGGACGACCATCTCATCGTCGTCGCGGCAGAAGATAACCTGCTGAAAGGCGCCGCAGCGCAGGCGGTGCAGTGCGCGAATATTCGTTTCGGCTTCGCTGAGACGCAGTCTCTTATTTAAGGTGTGATGATGAACCCATTAATTATCAAACTCGGCGGCGTATTACTCGATAGCGAAGAAGCGCTGGAGCGTCTGTTTACCGCGCTGGTCAATTACCGTGAAGCGCACCAGCGTCCGCTGATTATCGTCCATGGCGGCGGCTGCGTGGTGGATGAGCTGATGAAGCAGCTCAACCTGCCGGTGCAGAAGAAAAATGGTCTGCGGGTGACGCCGGCTGAGCAAATCGACATCATCACCGGCGCGCTGGCGGGAACCGCCAACAAGACGCTGCTGGCGTGGGCGAAAAAGCACGGTCTGGCCTCTGTCGGCCTGTTCCTCGGCGATGGCGATAGCGTGAAGGTGACACAGCTGGATGCTGAGCTGGGCCATGTCGGGCTGGCGCAGCCGGGCTCTCCGACGCTGATCAACACCCTGCTGGCGGGCGGTTACCTGCCGGTGGTGAGCTCTATCGGCGTGACCGACGAGGGCCAGCTGATGAACGTCAATGCTGACCAGGCGGCGACGGCGCTGGCGGCTACCCTGGGGGCGGATCTGATCCTGCTGTCTGACGTCAGCGGTATCCTCGACGGTAAAGGACAGCGTATTGCCGAGATGACCGCCGAGAAAGCGGAGCAGCTGATCGAGCAGGGGATTATCACTGACGGCATGATTGTCAAAGTGAATGCGGCCCTCGACGCGGCGCGTGCTCTGGGCCGTCCGGTGGATATCGCCTCCTGGCGTCACGCCGAGCAGCTGCCGGCGTTGTTTAACGGCACGCCTATCGGCACACGTATTCTGGCTTAAGATTTCATGCCCGGCGGCGCGTTGTCTGCCGGGCTTACAAGACCGTAGGCCGGGGAGGCACAACGCCACCGGCGGAACTAACGAATAAAGGAAGCATGTTATGGCACTTTGGGGCGGGCGTTTTACACAGGCAGCAGATCAACGGTTCAAACAGTTCAACGACTCGTTGCGCTTCGACTATCGTCTGGCGGAGCAGGATATCGTTGGCTCTGTCGCCTGGTCGAAAGCGCTGGTAACGGTCGGCGTACTGAGTGCCGATGAACAACAGCAGCTGGAAGAAGCGCTGAACGTGCTACTGGAAGAGGTGCGCGCCAATCCGCAGCAAATCCTCGCCAGCGATGCTGAAGATATTCACAGCTGGGTGGAAGGCAAACTGATCGACAAAGTGGGCCAGTTGGGCAAGAAACTGCATACCGGCCGCAGCCGTAACGACCAGGTCGCTACCGATCTTAAACTGTGGTGCAAAGATACCGTTGTCGAACTGCTGTCGGCGAACCGCCAGCTGCAGAGCGCGCTGGTGGAGACGGCCCAGCAGAACCAGGACGCGGTGATGCCGGGGTACACCCACCTGCAGCGCGCCCAACCGGTGACGTTCGCGCACTGGTGTCTGGCCTATGTCGAAATGCTGGCCCGCGATGAAAGCCGCCTGCAGGACGCGCTGAAGCGCCTCGACGTTAGCCCGCTGGGCTGCGGCGCGCTGGCGGGGACGGCGTATGAAATCGACCGCGAGCAGCTGGCCGGCTGGCTGGGCTTTGCCTCCGCCACCCGCAACAGCCTCGACAGCGTGTCCGACCGCGACCATGTTCTGGAGCTGCTTTCCGATGCCTCTATCGGCATGGTCCATCTGTCGCGCTTTGCGGAAGATCTGATTTTCTTTAACTCTGGCGAAGCGAATTTCGTCGAGCTTTCCGACCGCGTAACCTCAGGCTCCTCGCTGATGCCGCAGAAGAAAAACCCGGACGCCCTGGAGCTTATCCGTGGCAAATGCGGCCGCGTGCAGGGCGCGCTGACCGGCATGATGATGACCCTGAAAGGGCTGCCGCTGGCCTACAACAAAGATATGCAGGAAGATAAAGAGGGACTTTTCGACGCTCTGGATACCTGGCTCGACTGCCTGCATATGGCGACCCTGGTGCTGGATGGCATCCAGGTGAAACGTCCGCGCTGTGCGGAAGCGGCGCAGCAGGGCTATGCCAACGCCACTGAGCTGGCGGATTATCTGGTGGCGAAAGGCGTACCGTTCCGCGAGGCGCACCATATTGTCGGTGAAGCGGTGGTGGAAGCCATTGCGCAAGGGAAACCGCTGGAAGCGCTGGCCCTGGCCGACCTGCAGAAATTCAGCCCGGTGATTGCGGACGATGTTTATCCGATCCTGTCGCTGCAGTCCTGCCTTGATAAACGCGCGGCAAAAGGCGGCGTCTCGCCGCAGCAGGTGGCGCAGGCTATCGGCGAGGCGAAGGCCCGTCTGAGTTAATCCACAGATATCTGTCTTCCCTGACCCGGCCGAGCCCAGCGACGCCGGGTTTTTTATGCAAAAAAAAAAGCGGACGCAAGGTCCGCAAAAGTTCACGTTGGCTTTAGTTGTTCGGGTAGAGAAACAGTGTGACGGGTCAGTGGTTTTCACAGGTTCACCGTCTTTATGGGCGTATTATTGAACAGAAAACTTGATAGGGATAATCGTTCGTTGCTATGCTATCTATCGCCATGGACTATCGTGGCGATGGAGGATGAATAATGAATATTCGCGATCTTGAATACCTGGTAGCGCTCGCCGAACACCGCCACTTCCGGCGGGCGGCTGACTCATGCCATGTGAGCCAACCGACGCTCAGCGGACAGATCCGCAAGCTGGAGGATGAGCTTGGCGTCATGCTGCTGGAGCGCACCAGCCGTAAGGTTCTGTTTACCCAGGCGGGGCTGTTGCTGGTGGATCAGGCGCGTACCGTGTTACGCGAAGTAAAAGTGCTCAAGGAGATGGCAAGCCAACAAGGGGAAACCATGTCCGGGCCGCTGCATATCGGCTTGATCCCGACAATTGGCCCGTACCTGCTACCGCACATCATTCCGATGCTGCATCAGACCTTCCCGAAGCTGGAAATGTATCTGCACGAAGCGCAGACCCATCAGCTGCTGGCTCAGCTCGACAGCGGTAAGCTCGACTGCGCCATCCTGGCGCTGGTCAAAGAGAGCGAGGCCTTTATCGAGGTGCCGCTGTTCGATGAGCCGATGATGCTGGCTATCTATGAAGATCATCCGTGGGCAAACCGCGACCGGGTGCCGATGTCGGATCTGGCCGGTGAAAAGCTGCTGATGCTGGAGGATGGCCACTGCCTGCGCGATCAGGCGATGGGCTTCTGCTTTGAAGCGGGGGCGGATGAGGATACCCACTTCCGCGCGACCAGCCTGGAAACGCTGCGCAATATGGTGGCGGCAGGCAGCGGTATTACCCTGCTGCCTGCGCTGGCAGTGCCGCAGGAAAGAAAACGCGATGGCGTGGTCTACCTGCCGTGCATTAAGCCAGAGCCAAGACGCACCATCGGTCTGGTTTACCGTCCGGGCTCACCGCTGCGCAGCCGCTATGAACATCTGGCTGAGGCCATCCGCGGCACGATGGATGGCCATTTCGACAAGGCGTTAAAACAGGCGGTTTAAGCCGTTCAGCGCGGCAACCCGGTACGCTTCCGCCATGGTCGGGTAGTTAAAGGTGGTGTTGACGAAGTACTCAATGGTGTTACCACCACCTTTCTGCTCCATGATCGCCTGGCCGATGTGAATGATTTCGGCTGCGCGTTCGCCAAAGCAGTGAATGCCGAGGATCTCCTTGGTCTCCCGGTGGAACAGGATCTTCAGGGTTCCCACGCTCATGCCAACGATTTGCGCCCGCGCCAGGTGTTTAAACTGAGCGCGACCCACCTCATACGGCACTTTCATCGCCGTCAGCTGCTGCTCGGTTTTCCCGACGGAGCTGATTTCCGGAATGGTGTAGATCCCGGTCGGGATATCTTCAATCAGATGCGCTGAGGCTTCGCCTTTCACCAGCGCCTGGGCGGCAATGCGTCCTTGATCGTACGCCGCGGAGGCGAGGCTCGGATAGCCGATGACATCCCCAACCGCATAAATGTGCGGAAGGGCAGTCTGGTACATGCTGTTGACCTTCAGCTGGCCGCGACTGTCGGTCTGCAGACCGATGTTTTCCAGCGCCAGAGTGTCGGTATTGCCGGTGCGGCCGTTGGCGTACAGCAGGCAGTCCGCTTTGAGCTTTTTGCCGGATTTCAGATGCATGATGACGCCGTCATCAACGCCTTCAATCTTTTCGTACTCTTCGTTGTGACGAATCACCACGCCGCTGTTCCAGAAGTGATAGGAGAGCGAATCAGACATCTCCTGATCGAGAAACGCCAGCAGACGATCGCGGGTGTTGATCAGATCGACCTTCACCTCCATGCCGCGGAAGATCGACGCATATTCACAACCGATTACCCCGGCGCCGTAAATGATCACATGGCGCGGCTCATGCTGCAGGCTGAGAATCGAATCGCTGTCATAGATGCGCGGGTGGTGGAAATCGACATCCGCCGGATGATAGGGGCGAGATCCGCAGGCGATAACGAATTTCTCCGCGGTCACCGTCTCGACCGTGCCGTCATGGCACTCCAGCGCCAGAGTATGCTCATCAACGAAGTGGGCATTGCCCTGCAGAATTTCACAGTGGTTGCGCTCATAGAATCCCTGGCGCATATGAGTCTGCTGGTTGATGACGCTGTCGGCATGGTTAAGGATGTCGGCGAAAGAAGAGCGAAGAAGGCGGGAGTGGTCGCTGTAGAGGGGGTTTTGGTTAAACTCGATAATACGGCTGACGGCATGGCGGAGGGCTTTCGACGGGATGGTGCCCCAGTGGGTGCAACCGCCGCCGACATTATGGTAGCGCTCGATGACGGCAACGCGTGCTCCCTGTTTCACCAGTCCCATGGCGGCGCCTTCGCCGCCAGGACCGGAACCAATCACTATTGCATCATAATCCCAAGAGTGTGACATGGCATTACTCACCTGTTTTATACATAAAATAAACACGATGATAACATTCGCTGCGCTTTAACCCAATTATCGTTGTGCTTTTTTGCGGCATAAAAGCAGAAACGGCTCGTAAACAATCATTCACAATCCAGGGCAAACCGATTAGTTTTAATCTCTGGTATAGTGCCAGCAGGGCTATTGGAAGGATTCATACATCGTGATGGGCGTAAGAGCACAACAAAAAGAAAAAACCCGCCGTTCGCTGGTGGAAGCGGCATTCAGCCAACTTAGCGCTGAGCGGAGTTTCGCCAGCCTGAGCTTGCGTGAAGTGGCGCGGGAAGCAGGGATCGCGCCGACGTCCTTCTATCGTCATTTTCGCGATGTCGATGAGTTAGGCCTGACGATGGTCGATGAGAGCGGACTGATGCTGCGCCAGCTGATGCGCCAGGCGCGCCAGCGGATTGCCAAAGGCGGCAGCGTGATCCGCACCTCGGTCTCGACCTTTATGGAGTTTATTGGTAACAACCCGAACGCTTTCCGCCTGCTGCTGCGCGAGCGCTCGGGAACGTCTGCGGCGTTTCGCGCCGCCGTCGCACGCGAAATCCAGCATTTTATTGCGGAACTCGCCGACTATTTAGAACTCGAAAACCATATGCCGCGCGCCTTTACCGAAGCGCAGGCTGAAGCTATGGTCACCATCGTTTTTAGCGCTGGCGCGGAAGCGCTGGATGTCGGCCCTGAACAGCGCCGACAGCTGGAAGAACGGTTGGTACTGCAGCTCAGAATGATCTCTAAAGGCGCGTATTACTGGTATCGCCGTGAACAAGAAAAAATGTCACATCATTCCGAATAACGTGAAGGACGAGCAATGAAACACTCAGTTCAAGATAAAGGTACGCTGCTGCTGGCGCTGATTGCCGGGTTATCTATTAATGGCGCCTTTGCGGCGCTGTTCAGTTCGATAGTTCCGTTTTCCGTCTTCCCCATCTTATCCCTGCTGCTGACGGTCTACTGTCTGCATCAGCGCTATCAGAATCGCAGTATGCCTGTCGGGCTACCGGGCCTGGCCGCCGCCTTTTTTATTCTCGGGGTGCTGTTGTACAGCACCGTCGTGCGTGCGGAGTACCCGGATATCGGCTCTAACTTCTTCCCGGCCGTTCTGTCCGTCGCGATGGTCTTCTGGATTGGCTACAAGATGCGTAACCGCAAAAATACCGCAGCAGAATAAGCCGCCAGTGATAAAAAACCGGCAATATGACGTTGCCGGTTTTTTTTGGCCTATTTCCGGGTCAGCAGAACGCCGCACTCCATGTGATGGGTATACGGGAACTGGTCGAACAGCGCCAGCCGGGTAACGTTGTGCGTCTGGCTTAGCGTTTCCAGATTACGGCACAGCGTTTCCGGGTTGCACGAAATGTACAGTATGCGCGGATAGGCCTGCACCATTTTCTCCGTTTCACTGTCCAGCCCGCTACGCGGCGGATCGACGAAAATAGTCTCGCACTGATAGCTTTGCAGATCGATACCCTGCAGCCGGTTGAACTCACGCACGCCGTTCATCGCCTGAGTAAACTCTTCAGCCGCCATGCGGATAATCTGCACGTTGTCGATATGGTTGGCGGCGATGTTGTACTGCGCCGCCGCCACCGACGGTTTGGCGATTTCGGTGGCCAGTACGCGATCGAAATTACGCGCCAGCGCCAGCGAGAAGTTACCGTTGCCGCAGTACAATTCCAGCAGGTCGCCGGTCGCCCCTTTGGTGACATCCAGCGCCCACTCCAGCATCTGAATGTTCATGGCCGCGTTCGGTTGGGTAAAGCTGTTTTCCACCTGACGGTAGATCATCTCCCGACCGCCAACCGGCAGGCGTTCATCTATATAATCCTGATCGAGCTCGATTTTAGTTTTAGTCGCCCGACCAATCAGATGCACATTGAGCCCCTGGGCTCGCAGGGCGTCACGCAGCGCCTCCGCTTGCTCACGCCAGGCATCATCGAGCTTTTTATGATACAGCAGCGAGACGACCGCCTGGTTGCTGAGGGTGGTCAGATAGTCAATCTGAAACAGCTTATGGCGCAGCACGGGATTGTTGCGCACGCCCTCCAGCATGGCGGTCATCAGCTGATTGATGAGCGCGCTGGCGGCCGGGAAGCTGTCAACGCGAATCCGCGACCGGGTCTGCTGATCGAAAATAATATGGTACAGGTCGTCGCCATCGTGCCACAGACGGAACTCGGCGCGCATACGGTAGTGGCTGACCGGCGAACGAAACACTTCCGGAACCGGCGCGGCGAAAGGCGCCATCATGGTTTGCAAACGGACGACTTTTTCTGCCAGCTGCGCTTCGTATTGTTCGGTAGGAAGGTGTTCGGGGGTCATGATGTATCCTGAATAAAATAAGTACGCGGGGATTGTAGGGAAAGCGCCGGGGATGTCCAGCCTCGAATGCCGCGGGAAATATAATTAGCAGTCTGGACATCTATATGTTTCTGATTGTAGCATTCGCCTACCGGTCCTGTGAGTTAAAAGGGAACCCAGTGGAAATCTGGGGCTGACGCGCAGCGGTAAGGAAGGTGAGAAATGAGCGCACTCGGTGCAGACACTGCGGTTAGCCGTGGGAAGTCATTATTTCTTGAAACAACCTCCAAGCCCGAAGACCTGCCGGAATACGTCGCACTGGGTTTTATCGTCGCGAGCAACTGATAAAACCTGCGGCATCCTTTTTCTGTTTCGGATGCTTTTACAATGATTAAAAAAGCTTCGCTGATGACGGCCTTATCCGTCACGGCATTTTCCGGCTGGGCGCAGGACAGCAATTCAGACACGTTGGTGGTGACAGCAAACCGTTTTCAACAGCCGGTCAATACCGTGCTGGCGCCGACCGATATAGTGACGCGCGATGACATCGACCGCTGGCAGTCCAAAGATTTAAACGATGTCATGCGTCGTCTTCCCGGCGTCGATATTGCCCGCAACGGCGGCATGGGGCAGAGCGCTTCGCTGTATGTTCGGGGGACGGAGGCTCGCCACGTGCTGGTGCTGATCGACGGTGTGCCGATGGCGCGTCCGGGGATCTCCAACGGCGTGGATATCAGTCAGATCCCTATCTCTCTGGTCCAGCGGGTGGAATACATCCGCGGCCCGCGCTCCGCGGTGTACGGCTCCGGGGCGATCGGCGGGGTGGTGAACATCATCACCATGACCGATGCTGAGCGTTCGCAGATCAACGCCGGCGCGGGAACGAACGGCTATCAGTCCTACGATGGCGCCTTTAACAAGCGGTTTGGCGATACGCTGGTTACCGCTGCCGGCGCCTATCAGACCACCAAAGGGTTTAACGTCCAGCCGAACTCCTCTTATAGCGGCGACAGCGATCGCGACGGCTACCGCAATAAAATGCTATGGGGCGGGGTACAGCATCAGTTCGATGACAACTTCTCGGGGTTCTTCCGCGGCTATGGTTATTCCGCCAATGCTGACTATGACCAGGGTAACTGGGGCTACGCAGGTGGAAACGATGAAGATCAGTCCTATACCCAATCCTGGGACACCGGTCTGCACTACCATTCCGGAATTTACTCCTCCCAGCTGATTGCGAACTATCAGCGTATTAAAGATTACAACTACAGCAGCGACGCTGGCCGCTATGCCGCGGGCACCACCCTGGATGATATGGAACAACGCTATATCCAATGGGGAAATAATGTTGTGGTGGGTCATGGCGCAGTGAGCGGTGGCGTAGACTGGAAACAGGAGAAGCTGAAATCCAGCGGAACGACCAGTACCGACGTGTATAAGCGCGATACCACCGGTCTTTATCTGACGGGCCAGCAGCAGATTGACAGCGTGACGCTGGAAGCTTCCGGCCGTGAGGATCATGACGAGCAGTTTGGCTGGCACGGTACCTGGCAGACGGCGGCAGGCTGGGAATTTATCGAGGGTTATCGGACAACGCTCTCGTACGGTACAGGATTCCTCGCCCCCTCCCTCGGACAGCAGTACGGCGCAGAACGTTTTGGCATCGCCTCTAACCCGAACCTGAAGCCAGAGGAGTCGAAGCAGTGGGAAGCGGGCCTCGAAGGATTGACGGGGCCGGTCGACTGGCGTCTCTCCGCGTATCGCTATGAGATTCAAAACCTCATCGATTACGACAACAACGCCTATTACAACGTCAAGTCTGCGACAATCAAGGGGCTGGAGTGGACGGGGAATGTCACCACAGGGCCGGTGGAGCACCATCTGACGCTGCAGTATGTTGACCCTCGCGATGATGAAACTAACAAGATCCTCTATCGCCGGGCGAAGCAGCAGGTGAAATACGAGCTGAACGGCCAGGTCTACGATCTGGGGTGGGATGTGACGTATCACTACATCGGCAAGCGCTACGATTATGATTACGACAACTCGCGTACCGTCAATATGGGTGGGTTGAGCCTCTGGGATGTCGGTTTATCGTATCCCGTCACCTCACACCTGACAGTTCGTGGTAAAATAGCCAACCTGTTCGATAAAGATTACGAGACAGTTTATGGCTACCAATCTGCAGGACGGGAATACACCTTGTCTGGCAGCTACACCTTCTGATCCACGTCCCACCGTGCTGGTGTTTGATTCCGGCGTCGGTGGGTTGTCGGTTTATAATGAGATTCGGCAGCTGCTGCCGAATCTGCATTACATCTATGCTTTCGATAACGTTGCCTTCCCCTATGGCGAGAAGAGCGAGGCGTTTATCGTTGAGCGCGTTGTGGAAATCGTCACCGCTGTCCAGCAGCGTTATCCCCTGGCGCTGGCGGTGATCGCCTGCAATACCGCCAGTACCGTCTCCCTGCCTGCTCTGCGTGAAAAGTTCGCCTTCCCCGTTGTCGGCGTGGTGCCAGCGATCAAGCCCGCCGCCCGCTTAACGGCGAACGGCATTGTCGGCCTGCTGGCGACGCGCGGCACCGTAAAGCGTCCTTATACCCGTGAGCTGATCGACCGCTTTGCCAATGAATGTCGGATTGAAATGCTGGGGTCGGCGGAGCTGGTGGAGCTGGCGGAAGCGAAGCTGCACGGCGAGCCTGTGCCGTTAGAAGAACTGCGCCGTATCCTGCGCCCGTGGCTGCGGATGCAGGAGCCGCCGGATACGGTGGTGCTGGGCTGCACCCACTTTCCTCTTTTACAGGAGGAGCTGCAGCGCGTTCTGCCCGAGGGCACGCGGCTGATCGATTCCGGCGCGGCGATTGCCCGTCGCACCGCCTGGCTGTTAGAGCATGAAGCGCCGGATGCGAAGTCCAGCGACGAGAATAAAGCATTCTGCATGGCGTTGACGGCAGAAACGGAACAACTTTTACCCGTTTTGCATCGCTATGGCTTCTCGACGCTGGAAAAATTACCGCTTTAACGGCGTTTTGCACAAAAAAGAGACGGTTGAATAATTTTTTGAAAACAGGGCTTGTCAACGTCTCAGAACTCCCTATAATGCGCCTCCACTGACACGGAACAACGGCAAGCAAGCCGCCGGGTCAGCAGGGTTTCGGCGATGAAGTTCAGCGCTGAAAACCGACAGAGAAAAGCAAAATAAGGGCTTGACTCTGAATGAGGAAAACGTATTATACGGGACCTCGCAACGG